>JAGQWV010000276.1 GCA_020437045.1 Saprospiraceae bacterium
GGAATCGCATGTTCTGGCCATTTCCAGTCAACCATCGTCTGGGAATAAAACTCATTTTTCCTTGAAGGAGTGGGAAAACCTACATAAGGATTTCCATCGACCATAATGCCGATGCCTTTTCCATCCTTAGAAATAACTCCCGTTTTTGCATCAGTAGTACTGCCGGCTAACTGATCTGGAGTTAATAATTTTTCATTTTTCTTGAAGACATTTTCTTTGATTTCGAAAGCACCATATTTCTTCATATAGTCCAATTCACTGATGCCTTCTTTAGCAGCTGCCTCAGGAAGCCCTTTTACCCGTTCGAAAATAAATTGATAATATTCATCAATATTGATTTTCTCACCAGGGCGATAAGGAGATTCAAAATGCTGACGGATACCCATTGATCCATCCGGATCAATGCGCCAACTCAGTTCGATCCAGAACTCATCTTCCTCCCATACTTCACCGGGATTTACTTCGTAGGTGAATTCTACTTTTTTACCCTGTCTTCGAGCCGCTTCCCTTAGCACCGGTTGTCTAAATGCAAGCCAGGCTGCAGCATGAGTACCATAAGTAGTTAGATCGTGCCGTTCTGCCGAGTGACCCATGGGAAGAACATAGTCGGCAAAGTAGGCGGTTTCATTCCAGGTTGGCGTCAAAGCCGCATGTAAGCCAAACATATTTTCGTCACTTAGCGCTTCGATCCAGGTGAATCCGTCAGGATACGTCCATACAGGATTAAATACCCTGGAAAAGTAAACATCCATTTTACCCCGGCCTTCTTTGAGAAAATGCGGTAGAAGAAAACTCATCTCGAAAAATGCCAATGGGTATTCACGGGGAAAATGCAGTTCATTCCAGAACTTCTGCCCTGGCGGTACATCAAAAAACTGCGGGTGAAATTTATTCCATGCTTCAAAGGAAGTACCTCCTTTTGCCCCGACACTTCCGGTCAAAACATTCAGGAAATATAATGTTCGTGAGACACACCATCCTCCGAGGTTTCCGCTGGCTGCACTTCGCCAATTGTGTGCGGCAAACCGCTCTCCGGCTTCCCCTATTTTGATCGCCACCTCTCGGATCAACTCGGGTTTCACCCCCGATTCCTGAGCAGCAAACTCCGGAGTATATTCCTGATAAACTTCTTTAAGTTTTTCGATAAAATTGTCAAAGGTTACTTCTGCTCCGGGATGTACTTTCTCAAGATACTCTTGCCAGTTGACCCAGTTTTCCATATAGGGTCGGTTATAGAGTCCTTCATCAATAATTACTTTTGCCATAGCCAATAATACCGCCGCCTCTGAGCCAGGATAGGTAGGAAGCCAGTAATCGGACATGCTGGCAGTATTAGATAGCCGGGGATCAAGGGTAGCCAACTTTGCCCCTCTCATTTTTCCTTCGATAATACGCTGTGCATGAGGATTGAAATAATGGCCGCTTTCCAGGTGAGCTGAAACCAACAAAATAAACTCAGCATGACTGTGGTCGGGTGATGGACGATCATATCCTGACCATAAAAAATAACCACATCGTGCACCGGAGCTACAAATATTCGTATGGCTGTTATGCCCGTCAACTCCCCATCCCTGCAGTACCCGGTTTGCATAGCCTTCGTGGCCCGGTCGCCCAACGTGATATGCTACCTCGTTGTTTCGTCCCTCCTTGATCGCCTTCCTGATCCTGCCAGCAAATTCATCCAAAACATGATCCCAGGAGACTCTTTCCCATTTTCCCTCGCCTCTTTTGCCGACGCGTTTCAGAGGATAAAGGACACGTTCCGGATCTTTAATCTGATTGATTGTTGCCGGGCCTTTAGCACAATTTCGTCCGCGAGAGGCAGGATGATATGGATTCCCTTCGAATTTTCGAATACTACCATCTTCCTTATCTATGTAAGCAGTAAGCCCACAGGCGCTTTCGCAATTGAAGCATACGGTAGGCACGATCTGATAAGCCTTTTTTTCTTTTTTGGGCCATGAGGTAGATTCGTACTCTTCCCAATGATCCCATTGTTCCATTGGTGGATATTTATTTAATTGGCCATTTTCACCCTCTTTTAATGGAGGTAATTCATCTCCTCCTGGTTGAATAGTCGGAATGATTCCGATTTTTTCAGCTATTTTTTCTATGACTGTTTTTGCCATATTAATTTTTAATTTTTAATGTTAAAAAGATGTGACGTTATCATCATATCCATGCAAAAATTAACTCAGTGATATACGTTGTGGTGCTTCGACCCAAATTTGCTCGGTCACAAATATTCCAATCAGTACCGTTGCACTCACCATAACCGCCATCGCGCTGTTCATATCAAAAAAAGTGAGTAGAATTAAAGGAATTATATTGCCGACTATAATTGAGCCTATCCAAAATTTATTAGCATATCTACCTTTCAAAATCAAGTGAACGGCTTTTTTAGCATCTACGGTCGGATGGGTCGTAATCATTTCAACAGTGATGGTTACGAGATTGATTAATAAGGACAGGAAGAGAATAAATACCATCAATTTTTCAGCAGCGAGTGATTGTGAACTGATCATATTAACAATCAGATAAACCGCTGCACCTGCCATAATACTATGTATCAGCATGTGAATCGCCAAGGTAGGACTTTGCCAAAAGTCACGGCCTTTCGCCTGGGCAAAGAGGAATGCGGTATAAACGGCTACAATCACGGCAGCAAGGGCAGTCACCCACATGATCAGAGACTGAATCCCTGACCATCCGAAGTAAATACTCACGGCCAATAATGTCGTCAATCCACCAAAGACGGATATTGCATAACCTCCTCTAACGAGCCATGAATTCCATTGTGGTCGTAACAGTACGTTAAGGAAACGGTCCGGACGGTCGAGATCTTTAATGAGCAGTAAACCAGTCAATCCCAGAAAAACAAGAGCAATACCAATTACCATCCAGGAGGCAGTACTTTCTATTTCATGTGAAGCTGTGAGCCATGCGAAAAAGGCAGCAATAAAAATACCGGCAGAGATGGCTTTCGTCCAAACATAGGCGGAAACTTCCCATCCCCACAGGATCCCTTTATCGGGACTGTCGTAAATCCGTTTGGTAGATTGCATTAAAAGATCTATCGATTTTGGCACTTCTCCGTTGCCATTAGTGCTGATTCCTTGTTTCTGCAACAAATCAATCACATCTCCATTTGAAAAAGCCATTTTCTCTGCTTCCTTGGCATAGTGACCGACACCAAGTGATTGTGAGCTCCAGAAATAACTATCTGTTTTTTCGGTTTGAGCAGGTACCAGAGAAGCATCATCAGCATCGATATAAAATAAATTTGGCCGGGTTCCTTTTTCAGCTTTTCGCACCTTAACCGGCTGACGCGCCAATAATTGCGCAATTTCAGAATCAGGATTGTCCATGTCGCCAGATATAATTGCATGCTCAGGACAGACATTTACGCAAGCTGGTTCTAAACCAAGATCTATCCGGTTGGCACAATAATTACATTTGGCAGCAGTATGGTTGTCCGGGTCGATATACAATGCATCATAAGGACACGCTTGCATACAAGATTTACATCCTATGCAACGATCCTTATTAAAATCGACAATACCATCCTCCCTGAAAAACAATGCCTCTACAGGACAAATCTCTACACAAGGTGCATCTGTACAATGGTTGCACCGCATTACCGAAAATAAGCGTCGTGTATTGGGAAAAGTGCCCTTTTCCACTTGTTTTACCCAGGTCCGGTTTACACCCACCGCAACCTGATGTTCGGCTTTACATGCTGTCGTACAAGCATGACAACCGATACATTTTCGATTATCAATTATAAATCCGTATCTCATTCGATGTTTCTTTGTTGAACATATATTTTCTTTTCCTGCTCAGCCTCCTCTTTTTCGAAGTACTTCATTGCATCTTCTATGTTTAGAAACTGATGCTGAAAAGGTAATTTTTGATTAATTCCTGCCTTATGAAAAATATCACGTACCGGACCTTTTAATCCGGATACATAAAAAGCAATTCCTGCCTGCTTTAATTCAGTGATTAAAAGTTCCATATAGTGAATGGCTGTTGAATCCAGATGAGCAATTGAACTTGCATCCAGAATAAAAACCTTAACCTGCGGCCTGGTACGTATAGCATCAATGACCGTATCGTAAAAATGCTTGGCATTGGCGAAAAATAAATCACTGTCGTACCGTAGTATAATTGAATTATCATGAATATCCAGATCCGAAAATCGCTTAATATTCCGATAAGTACTAGTACCTTGAATGCGACCTAAAAATGCATAATGTGGATGTGCTGCTTTGTATATAATTAATAAAATAGAAAGTCCTATACCTGCAAACACACCTATTTGTACACCTAGTACCAAGGTCAAAAGAAAGGTTGCAATCAGGGAATAAAAATCTCTCCTGTCCAGTTTAAAAAGCCTAATGCTATTTTTTATCTCAATCAATCCAAACACTGCCGACAACACTACTGCCGCTAAGATCGAATTTGGTAGGAAGAAAAAAAACTTTGTAAAAAACAGCATGATCAAACCAATAAATACAGCGGCAAAAATCGAAGCAAAACCCGTCTGAGCTCCTACTTCATCATTCACAGCCGAACGCGTAAAACTCCCCATACCAGGAAAACCCTGAAAAAAAGCACTTAATGATTGTGCGATTCCCAATGCAAATAATTCCTGGTTGGCATTAATTGGATAATGATTATTACGGGCGGATATCGTCTTGGCGATAGCCAAGGACCCTATAAAACTAATTAAGCTAATGCTAAGTGCCGTAGGAAAAACATCAAATATGTTTTCAACAGTGATCGCAGGGACAGCAAAACTCGGAAGCCCTTCAGGCACTTTACCCACCACCTCGACAGCTTCATCGGTCAAATGAAAAAAATAAGTAGCCAGGGTGCCCAAGATCACCGCGATTAATGCTCCGGGAATAAATCGATTAACGGACTTAATAAACATGATAAAAGCCAGACTTACTCCACCTAGAAGGACATCAAAAGGATTGACATCAGTAATCTTCGCCAACAATTCGTAAATCGTCAGGATCACATTGTCCGTACGCTCTATCTCCAATCCAAACAAATACTTCAACTGACCGGCAGCAATTATAATGGCTGCCGCACTGGTAAACCCGCTAATCACCGGCATGGATAGAAAATTGACTAAAAAACCCATCTTTAATGCCGAAAAAATTAATTGCAAGCCACCCGCTACAAAAGCGGTCAGAAGTGCCAACTGTATAAACAATTCAGTTCCGGGTTGTGCATAGGCAGATATTCCGCTAAATACCAAAATCGAAGTCAAAGCCACCGGCCCCACAGACATATGCCGGCTACTGCCAAAAATCGGATAAATCAGTAAAGGAATAAACCCAGCATAAAGTCCGTAAATGGGAGGCATGCCAGCCAGCAGCGAATAAGCTAAACCTTGAGGAATTAGCATCACCGCCACTGTAAGACCAGCGAAAATATCTTTTCGCACTGTCACCTTGTCTACCAACTTTAGCTGATCTATAATCGCAATCTCCATGACTATCGTCCTACAATATATGAATACATGTTCATATTTTCATTTAGTGTCATCAGATTGCCCAATACACAATCGACCATCCTGCCGGAGGTACAGCGTAATTCTGATCACAAAACTTATGAATAAATGGCATGATTTCCTCAAAGCTATGTTTCTTTCCCTACAACTGCAGCACATTCAGTCATTTATCATTGTGATCCTAATCACAGTTTAAATAGCGTTTGCCTTCCAAACATTGCCAATTAACACTTTGTAAATATGGCTCCGGATATAATTTATATTTTTACAAAACCAGCAGATGAGTGTTCCATTTTCGGCGACAAAACCAAAAGGAATCATTGCCATAATTTGGACGTAAAGAAACTTCTCCTAACTATCCAGCATAATCAAAAGATGAAAATTTACCTGGTAATCTTCGTATTTATTCTTTCTAGTAATTGGTGTCATTCGCAATCAGAATTATTTCCGTGGAGTAATATCAATGGAATTCGAATCGATGGCGAACTCTTGGAATTAAATAGTAGTCTGGGGTTGATCGGTAAAGACTGGTCTTCAGTACGTAAGACAGCCAAAGAAAGGGCTGCCTATTCGTATGAGCGTCAGCAAAATATACAATACACTCCGGTCCGTATCGATAGTTTCTTTTTCGAACAGAGTGTCGAAGACCTGGGAGCTGGAAATGCCGAAATTCGGATCCGTTTTCAAAGCGAAAAAGACACTTCCATGATTGGAGCATTTTTCATCTTGGATCTACCTTCAGAAGCGTATACAAATGGTCAGCTAAAACTCCTTGATCCTGAATACCAATCCTTGTCTTTTCCTCTTCCACATCCTGCTGACGAAATCTTAAGTGGCAGATCCCAGGGGATCTCTATTCGTTCTGATGTCCGGAACCTGAATATTCGCGTGAGTAGGGCCACCGAGATACTGGTTAGGAGTGACTCATCAAATGATTTCATTCAAATTTATTTTGCTCTCATGACCGGTAAGATGCTGAAAGGTGCTTCCACCTATCAGACCATACAAATCGATGGCGAAGCAGTACCTGATCGGGCTGCGGCAACACTGACACTGGATCCTACAAATCTTGGTCGTCATTTTAAAGGATTTGGCGGCAACTTTCGATTGCAAAATCCCACTACCGATCCTCCGGTCATTGACTACTGCCTGGATAATCTGCAGGTAAGATGGGGACGAGTGGAAATGCCCTGGCGATTCTGGCAAGAATTTGAGGAACAAGACCCAATTAAGGTCACTAAGGAAAAGGGGCTACATCCAAGAGTCGAAATGGCTATGCGAATGGCTCAACGATTAGATAGTCTTCAGATTCCGGTGATTTTATCAGATTGGTCTGCTCCTGATTGGGCCATTGAGGGTAAAATGTCCTTTGGTCCTCAACCTGGCGGACTTCGGGGCAATCCTCTTGATCGATCTAAAATGGATAAAATATATCAATCCATTGGCGACTATATTCAATATGCCAAAGATTACTATGGATTTGAATTTGCCATGTTTTCATTCAACGAATCAGACCTGGGAATCAATGTACGGCAATCACCGCAAGAGCATGCAGCTTTCATAAAAGGACTGGGAGCACACCTTAAAACAAGAGGTTTGAAGACCAAATTACTACTAGGAGATACCGCTGATGCCAATGGCTGGCCTTTTGCGACTACGGCAATGAACGATGAGACCACGCATCCATTCCTTGGAGCAGTTTCCTTTCATTCATGGAGAGGATATACTGATGAAAACCTGCAAGCCTGGTATCAAATCGCCGAAACTTTGAATCTTCCGCTTCTGGTGGGAGAAGGTAGCATGGATGCGGGTGCATGGAGATATCCCGACATTTTTTCCGAATCCGCCTATGCCATGGAAGAAATAAACCTCTATCTAAGGCTCTTAAGAATCTGTCAACCAGAGTCGATTCTCCAATGGCAATTGACCGCTGATTATTCTCCCCTGAAAGGTGGCGGTGTATTTGGCAATCATGAAATTCCTTTACAACCAACACAACGTTTTTGGAATTTCAAACAATTGGCCAACGTACCGCAGAGTTTACAGTTCATGCCGGTCAAAACCGATTGTCCCCGATTTGAATGTAGCGGTCTCGCCGATCCAGACAGAAACATCTACGTTGTCCATCTGGTAAACAACGGAGCGAGCCGGACGGTTAAGGTGAAAGGTCTTCCCCCTGAAATAAGCTGGATAAAAATTTGGGTCACTAATGCACATACCAGCAATGCGCAAAGAAGAATGATCCGGATTCGTGATGGGCTCGGTGAGTTTACCGCAGAATCAAATAGCTTTATTACCCTGATCGCCGACGGTGAATCACCCTTTTAATTAATCACCACAACTTAATCAGGAAAATGAGTATAATTTCAAATATTTCGAAGCTATCCTGGGTTGTCTTGATGACCACAGGCCATGGTGACGCCGGGGCAAATTCAAATAATAAAAAACAATTTCCCTATATTTCTTGCACAAAGGAAATCAGATGAATAGAAGACAGGCTATCCAACAATTGACGATCATGGGATTGGGACTAACCCTTTATCCGTCCTGCAATACAGAAAAAATACCTCAATACAGCCGGGTACCACTTGATGCAAAGAGATATAAACTTTTACAGGAAGTATCGGAGGCAATTTTACCGGTAGATCATATTACTTATGTGACTCCCGAACCACGCTCACAGTATATTTTGACCATATTAAATGACTGTACTTCGACAGAAGAAGTAACAAACTTTTTAACTGGCCTGGAATCGCTTCAACAATATTTGACAGGAGTAAAAATGTCGGACTTGGATAAATTGTCTAATGATGACCTGGATAAAATCTTTGATTATATGGCCGACAGCAAGGGTCAGGATGAGAACTTGTATAAATTCTATCGCACAACTAAAAATTTAGCCACCCAGCATTTTACGGGATGTGAAAAATTCATGATCGAAGAACTTAAGTTTGAATTTGTGCCTGGCAGATATATTGGTTGTAAAGAAGTCTAAGAATACGGATATTAAAAAAAAGGTCTAAAACAAAAATCGTGAACGATTCAAATACATTTGACGCAATTGTCATTGGTGCCGGAATGACCGGAGGATGGGCAGCAAAGGAATTCTGTGATAATGGTCTGAAAACCCTTCTTTTGGAAAGAGGAAGAGATGTCAAGCATATTAAAGATTATCCAACGACCAATATGCTACCTTGGGAATTTAAACACCGGGGCCGGATTCCTATAGAAGTTGCTGAAGAAAATCCGGTGATCAGCAGATGTTATGCCTATCGGGAAGATGCTATGCATTTCTTTGTCAAAGATACCGAACATCCATATGGACAACCGAAACCTTTTGACTGGATCAGAGGCTACCAGGTAGGTGGTCGATCGATTATGTGGGCACGTCAAACCCAGCGCTGGAGTAACTTCGATTTTGAGGGTCCGGCACGCGATGGATTTGCTGTCGATTGGCCCATTCGTTATGAAGATCTGGATCCCTGGTATTCATACGTGGAGAAATTCGTAGGAATATCTGGGAATAGAGATGGAGTCGACACACTTCCTGATGGGGAATTTCTAAAAGCCTGGGATTTAAATTGTGTCGAACAACATTTTCAAAAAGTTGTCCAGGAAAATTACAAAGACAGACATGTGATTTATGCCCGGTGTGCCCATATCACTGAGAATAAAGAAATCTTTCAAAAACAGGGTCGCGGTCTATGCCAAGGAAGAAGAATTTGTCAACGAGGCTGTCCCTTTGGCGGATATTTTAATGCAAACTCATCCTTGATACCCTGGGCTGAAAAAACCGGTAATCTCACTTTAAGACCAGATTCGGTAGTGCATTCAATTATATTCGATGACAAAACCGGCAAAGCTTCCGGAGTCCGGATCGTCGATCGGCTTACCAAGGAGACGTCTGAATATTTTGCTAAAATTATTTTCGTCAATGCTGGAACCTTAAATTCCAACTTGATTTTATTGAATTCGATTTCCGACCGATTTCCAGAAGGGTTAGGAAATGATCATGGACTCCTGGGTAAATATGTCGCATTCCATAACTACCGGGCACGAATATCCGCAGAACATCCGGGCCATAAAGATTTTGCACCGGAAGGAGGCCGTCCGACATCAGCTTATGTACCTCGATTTAGAAATGTATATAAACAGGAAACGGATTTCTTAAGAGGATATGCCTGCACTTTTGGGGCATATCGAAGTTTGCATACCGACAATGATGGTCATGGACAAACCCTTGCCGAACATTTATTGCAGAAGAAAGAATACGGACCATGGGGTGTGGGATCCGGAATGATGGGAGAAACGATCCCCAAGGAAAGTAATTTCGTCCGATTAGATAAGGATAAGACTGACGAATGGGGTATCCCCATGCTCAATATTTCCATCGATTATGATGAAAATGATGAAAAAATGATTCATGATTTCTTCGAGCAATATTCGGACATGTACAAAAAAGCCGGACTCACCAACATCCGGACCAGTGATAGTAAACAAGCACCTGGTCTCGATATCCATGAAATGGGAGGAATCAGAATGGGGCACGATTCAAAAACTTCAATGCTCAACAAATGGCATCAGGTACATTCCTGTCCGAATGTATTTGTGACGGACGGGGCTTGTATGACATCCGTTTCTACACAAAATCCTTCCTTAACTTTTATGGCCATGACGGCCAGAGCAGCAAATTATGCCATTGAACAATTAAAAAAAGATGCCATTTAAATAAATCAGTTTTTTGCTATTTCGATCTGTCAAGCCATAGGTATTAAATAAATGCTTTCATGAGTTATAATAAAATTATAACTGTTCAGGTGTTGTGGGTATTAGGGACTTTTTGGTGTATATCGTGTCAGTTTGCCGATGATCATAAAAAGCATGACCACCGGGAAGTGCCATCTATCATGATTGCAGTTGCCGCCAATATGCAATTTGCTATGGATGAATTAATCCTGGCCTTCACCAAAGATAGCGGCACAGAATGTGAAGTGACCATCAGTTCCTCTGGAAAACTTACCGCACAAATACAACAGGGAGCTCCTTTTGACATTTTCGTATCAGCTAATATGAAGTATCCCAATACGATCGCTGAAAGTGGATTGGCCGTGGGGGCTCCTAAGGTATATGCGCATGGAAAACTCGTGCTATGGACGATGCGGGAAGATCTAGACCCGGTACCGGAATCCCTATTAAATGCCAGCGTTCGTCACATTGCCCTGGCGAACCCGGAGACGGCACCTTACGGAGAGGCAGCTTTACAGATTCTAAGAAATCTTAACCTATGGGATATTCTCCAGAAGAAATTAGTATTTGGTGAGAGTATTGCGCAGACCAATCAATTTGTCATGACCAAAGCAGCAGATATTGGCTTTACAGCTATGTCAGTCGTATTGTCTCCGGAATTAGTAGGAAAAGGTTATTGGAAAACTATACCATCCGATCTCTATCACCCAATTGAGCAGGGTGTAGTAATCATCAATCGCGATGGCGGGAACACTGGGGCAGCCCAGAAATTTTATGATTTCTTATCGTCAGACCGGGCCAAAGCAATTCTACTCAGATTCGGCTATGACACCGATCAGTTGTAATAAATCAGCTCCGGGACAATTCCTGGCGATATCGAATAGCTCCATAAAAGGAAGCTCCACGCAAAGCTGCCCGGTCATTAAGCACAATACTCACCGGTGCTCTCTCCAAGAGAGACTTCATTCTCCCGACTTCCAGGTAGTAATGCAGAAAATCCTCCTTGCTCAATACATCTAAATTTTTTGGTACGATACCGCCACCAATAAACACTCCACCGAATCCATTAAATTTCACCACGATATTTCCCGTTTCATTGGCAAGATTACGCCAAAACATCTGCATCGTTTCCTGGCAAATCTCATCTCCATCTTTACTACCTTGAGAGATTACGGCCGCCGGTTCACTGCATTCCAACGCATCGCGCAGTTCTTGCCCAGGTTGGTACTTGCGATATTCGCATAGGAAAAGAAATATTTGGTGGATTCCCATCCCTGAGACTACCCGCTCCCAACTGACATGTCCATATCGTTTTTGCAGATGTAGCAGCAATTCAATATCCTCTTTAGTTTCGGGAGCATAATCAGCATGTCCACCTTCAGTGGCAAAAGGATGATAGTATTTACCATCCCAAAACATTCCTGCCTCACCCAGCCCGGTACCCGGTGAAATCATTGCTGCATTTCCCGGCATTTCGGGTATTCCTTCGTGAAATACCACAAAATCATCCGGGGTCAGAGTTGGCAATCCATAGATGTTAGCCACCAGATCATTGATCAAATATACTTTTTCGATACCTGTCTCCTTGGCACATTGATTTGCATCAATTGACCAGTTGAGGTTGGTGATGTCCACGCGGTTTTTAATGACTGGACCGGCCACACCAGCACTAATACAATTTGGTCTTTCGTCACCAATAAAATCAAGCACCATATCCGTAAAGGACTGGTAGCCTTTTGAAGAATATTTCTTCTCGTTTTTCAGATGGAATTCATGCTCTGAATATTCATACCATGCCAGATTGGTCTTTGTTCCACCAACATCACCAGCTACGACACTTATGGGCTGGCCATTCTGACCAAATTCCTGATTAACAATTGGGATCATGCTATGCTCAAATTCTGGTAAACAAAGATGCACTTTTTTTTAAATCCACTAATAAATCACCAATCAAACCGAACCAAACAAAGGGGATCTAATGTTATGTAAATAGAGATGAATGCAACGAAAGCCTGGGAGATCATCGCTACCTGTTCAGGCACATTGAAAAAATAATTAGTTAAGATCATAACACGATCATACCAACTGAAGAGACCTTGCGTTCTAATTTTACGACGAGCTCAAGATATTCCATAACCCATAAAGGAACAGTATAGACTGTTTATTTGTGTATCTGCTAACCTAATGTCCATATGATTAATTTGAAGGAAGAAACAGCAAGCAGCAATTTAAGCTCGGCATCAAAAAATACAGACCCCTCATATACATTCGAAGTCAAAAAAAGTCCCGCGGCAACCAGAATAAATCTTTGGATTCGTTCATTCGGAAAGTGGCTTGAAGTGCTGAATCAGTGGAAAACAGAATCCAGCCTTATCGATAGACTTATTGGTATTTCTATATTGGGTGAGGATAAGGACAACCGGCAGCTCCACCAACTGGAAAATAGCCTCAAATACTTAATCGAATCTTCCATTAAGGAATTGGAAAAAGAGATTCTTGATATGCAACAGAATATTGAAATATTGCAAAGATATGTTCTGAACACCGACATCAAGGTAAAGGAGATTAAAATGAGGATGCAGAAACTTTCTGAAGCATACTCAAATTTGAAGTTGACTATTTTTCAGGAATTAGCCAGAACATACCCGATCACGATATTTTAGGAAATAGTATCATTCAAGCATGAGCTTAATCAAGCACTAAACGCTAACGTAGTGATTTAGCTTAATGCATACTCACGGAATCAAACAACAGCGTTGGTGATTTTCCAGTCTTATATTGATCGATAGCCTCCAGGGCAATTCCACACATCGTTAAAGCAGGAGCACCTCCCATCATGGTAGCCACAGCCAGTACTTCGAGAATTTCGTTTCGGGTGGCCCCCACATCCAATGCATGATGGAGATGAGTGATCATACATCCTTCACATTGAGTGCTAATAGAAATACCCAGGGCGATCAATTCCTTGGTTTTGGCTGACAATGCACTATCCATGGAATGATTGCGTTGCATTTTTTCAAAACCTGAAATTGTTTCGGGAATTAAATCCTGTAATTCCTTCATGAGCCTCACCTGGTGATCGTATACTTTTTTATAATCTTTCATAACCTAATAACTTTTTATATAAGCAGAAGTGTTCGAAGATTGGCCTTTTAGAATCGGTGCAACAATTAATTTGCAGGTTGGCTGGAGAAGCTAGTTCACACCATCTTTGCTCTTTTGTGCCTTATTCAAATTTAATATTTTCTGAAGTAAAATGCCAGAAAATCGAAGTGCAGACCCGCAGATTTCTTTTATAAAACGGCTTTAAAATTTTAAGCACCTAAATCTTTTAGTAGCGCTCTACAGCCATTTCTTTCTTCGAAAAAAATAGAGCATTGACAAGGCCATGATGACCATTACCATCCACAAGATGAAGTATGAATAGCGATAATGCAGTTCCGGCATATGATCAAAGTTCATTCCATAGATACCAACCAGAAAAGTTAATGGTATAAATATCGTGGCGACGATGGTCAAAACCTG
The DNA here is from genome assembly GCA_020437045.1 of Saprospiraceae bacterium. GTDB lineage: Bacteria > Bacteroidota > Bacteroidia > Chitinophagales > Saprospiraceae > JABDMH01. Next base: position 13,796 of record JAGQWV010000276.1, read on the forward strand.
CATGACAGCATTAGCTTTAAATCCCAATTCTGAAATATAGAGATCCTGCAGTCCGGTTAGGTTATCGCGGGAAGTCTCGAGAATATCAAAAGCCTGAATACAATGGTCGTATAAATCCCTTAAAAAGATAACAGTACTATCATCAATAAATTCGGAATCGCTCTTTACAAAAGAACCGATGGCTTCCCGGACTGGCGATAAAGATCTTCTCAAGGTCAATAACTCCCTTTTCAGATCATGTATCTTACTTTTAGTTTCACGGGTTACATCAGAAATGATTTCATCTTCGAGGTCTTCCACGGCCTCACCAATCTGATCGAGTGTCAAAAAATAACCATCAACAATACGGTCTAGCAATGCGTAAACCAGATAATCCGCGGTTCGGAACCGGATTTTCCCTCGGGCCGTCTCCAAACGGGTCACCACTTCGGCAAATAATTCTTCTCGATCTTCCTGAAAGGAGAAAACAAAATGTGGCCCGGCGAAAATCGATATTTGTTCAGGAACTATACTATTGGTTGATGCATCAAACTTATAATTACGCAGCGTAAAGTAAAATCCATTTTCATATTCTTCATACTTAGGTCGCTGCTGCACGTCCATGATATCCTCAAGCACCAGTGGGTGAATGGAGTAGGAACGGCCGATATCCTCAATCAAATTCGAATCATGGATACCGCGTACATCAATCCAGGTGATATAGTTCGGATCTACCTGCGGAAGTTCGCCAGAGAGAGGATGTGCCGTATATTCATTCGCATTGTATCGAATGATGGTAATATGCGGATTTTCTAATTTCTGCTCACCGGTAAAGACAAGTGACCCAGGTGGGAGGCCAAGTTTGGTTTTCTTTTTGTTCCTGGCTGGCTTTTTTTTCACTACGATGTTAGTTTGTCATTAAACCTATATTAAGGTCTTGCAGATAAAGCGTCTCTGCCATGTCCTAATATATCATTTGGTTAAACAAATGTATAGACAAACTAAGCTATCTCAAAGTTCAATCACTAATTATAATGTCGGATGAAAATCGGACATCAATTATCAGCAGCATCGAGAATGACCTGCTCCAATTGTTGAGCGGAGAGCACGCCTGATCGTTTCCACAAAACTTTGCCATTTCGGTAGAGCATAAATGTAGGTACACTCATGATCCGGAGTTTTTCGGCAATCGCCCTGTTTTTGTCGATATCGATTTTGATTATCTTACCCTTATCTCCTATTCGACCAGATACATCTTTGAGGATAGGAGCCATCATTTTACAAGGTCCGCACCAGGCAGCAGTAAAATCAATGAGCACAGGCTTATCGCTATTTATGATTTCGTTGAAAGATTTTTTATTTGACATTTCCGATCCGATTTTTAAAGAATATTTTACCTGAAATAAAAATCAACAATATCCATGGTGCACCATGCATAAGTAGATCAAAATAATCCATTGGCTGCATTCCGACACCTCCACCCATGATCCATTTCAACTTACCGACAATATGTGGTTCTGGAAAAAATGGTGCTAATCCCAATGTAAAACTGGCCAATAATGCCAGCGTCAGGGTGGAACGATCTTTCTCATCAATATGCATAATGTCAATCTTTAAAACAGTATATGTTATTAATAAGTTGCATGAACTTATTGGGACAAAAAAAAGAGTGCTTTCCGGGCCCCAGCCAACCATGTCAAAAATAGAAGGCCCGAAAATCACTCTCCAAACTTTGAAAACCTCTTGATACAAAGGTAAAATCTCCTCCAGAAATGGTAAGTGATGGTGATCACAGACGTGTGCTCAGCCAATTTTAGCAAGCAAACAAAATAAGAATAAAGTAACCGAGAGCGGCCAAGCGAACCTGACAATCAGTAAGTACCGAGAAACCTTCTCAAGCCCCATTCCACAACCAACAGGCTGAGCAATAGAAAAAATAGTGCCTTCAAATGAATGGCATTCCGCGTGGTAAGTACCCGATAAAAAACAGGCTTTAGGAGATTATTTTCTTTCAAGACACTGCTCAGTTCTGAGACTTGGTTGGGTAATAGCATCCTTCCTCCGGTCTGGGAAGAAAGCTGACGTAACATATGATGATTAGCCACTGTAGCGTAGCTTTCACGTTCAATGGCCTGAACACTAAACTGACCATTAGCCGTATATCTTTCTCCTTCGTACTGGGTACTAGCTTCCCAAGTATAATCCTCCACTGGAAGTTTACCGGCATCCAGATAATAACTTTCATTCTTGCGGGTAAAGGCAAAAGAATAGGTCTCTCCTTTACTATTGCGTATATTCATCGTTACTTCCGGATCGTTAATCAACTGGTACGACTGATTGTACAATTCAGCGTCGAACAATGCATCTTCGTTTTCAGCCAAAAGATTTTTTGCCTGGAAAACTCTGAATTTCCGCTTGTCTTCTTTCAAGGAAACATATTGTACCGTCTTTGAGAGCAACTCATCAAATATGTCATTATTCTGATATTGCAAATAGTCGTAGAGTTTCCACCTCCACAATCCTTCGGCACACCAGATGGCATTTTTGACTCCAAATTCCTCACCGACCACCAACAGAGGAAAGTCGGTGTCGATCTTACCTATCCTTTGTTTTAACAGAACCTCAGCACCCGGGCTTACTCCATAATCACCGAAAGGTGCATCCAGGGGTGGGAAATTGGCAATATTCTGTCTCAATTCATCAGAAGTCCGGAAAAAGGAAAAAGCCGGATTTTCTACCGCCTGAACTTCATTAAAGGCTGCCGCTTTCAATTTTATGCTAACTAACCCCTGAAATTGGTTAAAGCCAGCAACATTGGTCTGATTGCCTACAATCATCATCCTGGGCAATTTCTGTTCATTGATTTGCCTTAAAACCTCAGCTGTTTGCAGTCCCTTCGATGGCAATTGATGAAGAATCACAAAATCGTAATCAGCTACATTTCCCGAAAAATTATTGAGGAATGCGGTCTCCAGTTCATAATTTTTATTCTTTTCCAGACTGGATTTTAGTGCGGCCAAATCGGGATGAGGACTGGCTCCAAGAATTAGGATTTTCTGCCGGGCATCAATCACGTCGATGTAAAAATCTTTATGATTGTTGCTTAAAGTGCGTTCCCCATTAACCGATGTCAGGGAAATCCGGAATCGCTGCAATCCTACCTTATCTTGAGGTATGGCGATTTCTATAGTCTGAAAAAAATCCATTCTGTCGATATGGACCGAGGTACTTTCAATAAGAGCGCTTTCATTTCCTGTGATTCGGTGCACACGAAGTTCACTATGACTATTCTCACAATTGAACGCGGTGACATCAATCTGGATAGCCGTTTTATCTCCCAGATAAGCAATATTATTGTGAAAAATCTGCCTTATTGACAAATCCCGGTCCGGAGTTGTATCACCCATGGCAATGGTATAGATCGGAGCCGTAAAGCTGAGATTGGCATAACGGGGATCTTTGCCTTCATTGTATATCCCATCCGTGGCATAGATGACAGCACCCAAGTTTTGATCACCAAAGAGATCTCCTATATATTCAAGGATAGTGGATTGATTACTCGATCGATCAGCATAGTTATGATCAATCCCCGGCCGATAATTCTCCCCAAAGCTAAAGGTCTTCACTTCATATTCGTTAGACAAATCAGCGATGACCTGATCCAATTGTTCATCATATACTTGGAGGGTATTGCTATCCATTTCCTCTTTGATCGATGTCGATTCATCCTGGGCAAAGACGATGATTGGCTTCTTTGATTCCTCCTTACTATACTTCAATACGGGGGAAAGTAACATCAAACAAAGGATAGTGATCGCCAAAAAGCGAACAAAAGCCAAAAAACCCTTGATCCATTTATTAGCTGTGGGAAAATAACTGGCTTTGTAGTACAAAACGGCCGTCAGTGTAATACCGACCAATACACATATTATGATGTACCAACCAGGGTACTGTATCTCGATGTTGTCCAAGCGCTGATGTCTTTAAAGATTGCTCAAAGTTAGAAATCTAAATAAAAAATCTCTTGCTGACTTTCCCACCGGGATTACTAGGACATGGAAAAATCTAAGCTGTCTTATCCATTCTTTAATGTGATTACCCTCAATTTATTATAGGATAAGGTAACTTTTATACAGACTCTTCGTTAATTTAGAAGAACACAATTGAAAACGTCAATGAAACTTCTAAGAATAGTTTTCTCGCTTACCATACTCCTTGCCCTCAGTCTGAAGGTTCAGGCCGCTTATATTCTGATCCCCATGGACCCGGATCAGAAGGATCATCTCAAAGCCTATGGAATCGCCTACTGGGTATTAGATAAAGGAGCGGAAGCATGGTGGCTACTGAACTACCGTGGGGGAAGTTTTGCCTTTGTACACAATGCCCTTTTTGAGAAAGAATGCCGAACCCGAGGAGTATCTTTTGAGGTGATAGCGGATGCTCAGTTTGACGGCATCATCAAGGAAATCTCCAGTCCTTCCGTAAATATGGATGCTATAAAGTTGGAGGTGGCACCGAAGATCGCAGTGTATACTCCTGACTTCAACGAGAAGGGAGAGGAGGTACAGCCCTGGGACGATGCAGTTACCATGGTTCTAACCTATGCAGAGATACCGTATGAAACCATTTATGATCATGAAGTGCTCAATGATGAATTAGCGAAATATGATTGGCTGCATCTCCATCACGAAGATTTCACCGGACAATACGGAAAGTTCTATCGTACCTATCATGCCTTTCCGTGGTATCGCGAAAATCAAAAGAAGATGGAAAAACTTGCTACAGAGAATGGCTTTGCAAAGGTGTCACAATTGAAATTGGCCGTGGCCAAAAAAATTAAAGAATATGTGGTAGGTGGTGGATTTATGTTCGCCATGTGCTCGGCAACAGACACTTATGATATTGCCTTGGCAGCCGACGGTGTCGATATCTGTGCGGAAATCTATGATGGTGATCCGGCTGATGCAAATGCGCAGGACAAATTGAATTTTGACAAGACCTTTGCTTTCGAAGATTTTGAATTAATTAAAAATCCAATGTACTACGAACATAGTACCATTGACAATCGAAATCGAAAAGTCACTCCGCAAACGGATTACTTCACCCTGTTTGATTTTTCAGCCAAATGGGACCCGGTACCTACCATGCTTACCCAAAATCACACTAGGACCGTCAAGGGGTTTATGGGTCAAACTACGTCGTTCCGAAAACAGTATATCAAATCCTCTGTGTTGGTCTTGGGAGAAAACAAACCAGCCGACGAGGCAAGGTATATTCACGGGACACTGCATGAAGGTCAATTTACTTTCTATGGAGGGCATGATCCTGAAGACTATCA
>JAGQWV010000277.1 GCA_020437045.1 Saprospiraceae bacterium
GCCATATTAGGTGGTGATGCTCAGGAAGCAACAAAGGTAGTTGGTACCGGCCTCGGAATGGAATCTATTCAAGCCGCTTATAAATGGATGGAGGAAGGTGGTAATGATCCATCACTGGGTGTCCCCATTCAATACAAGATCAGACAGTTGGCTGACCCCTCTTACCCTTTGCTAGCTATCGGGGGTGTGGTCGAATATGAAATACTTGACTGCAATCAATTACCCAATCATGTGGTGATTGATAAAATTGAAATTACCGCTTTTCCCGCATTTAACGAGAAGAATGATAATAAACCTTGGGACGAAATTGCCATTGGCGGAGCAAAGAACCCGGACATATTTTTGGATATTCAAAAATTTGAAAACAATAAATGGCAGATTGGACCAGGATACGAAGAATTAAAATGTCAGGATTGTACCTCTGATCAACTTCCCTTCAAGGTAGAAACAAATTATCCGATCACCGAAGAAGATCTGCGGTCGTCTTTCCTGGTTCAGTTTGTCGATGTAGATGCATTTGATCAATATCAAACCATGGGGGAAGTTCGTTTTTCACTTCGATCATTTATCCGGTCTAGTAGCAATCCGGAGCCGGATAATCCATATCCTACCGTTGCCACCTTTAACAATGGACCGTATACCGTAAAATTACATTTATCCTGGTCTACGATTTAAATTATTAGCTTGATTTGTGGAGCCTGGTTAAATTGATTTTTTACTGGGCTCTGCTCTATTTTTAGTATAACCAAACCTTTTGTTCAGGAAAAATCCTAGTAAAATCACACCTGACAATCCAATGAGATAATATTTAATATGGGAGTTATTAATAATTGCAGATGGATCTCCCTGTAAAACAAATCCTGCCCAGTAAAATGGATGCATATTAAATTCGGCTGCATTTTTCAAGTACGCAAGCTTAGCTTTTCGTAATGCTTCATCCTTTGCCATCCCCTCTGCCAGGTATTCATAAAATTTAATCATGATATCGGCAGTACTGGCATCCTGTGCCGGCCACAGACTCATCAGCCGGCTGGGGCATCCAGCAAATGCAAAAGCCCGGCCAAGACTTAAAATGCCTTCACCTTTTTGTATTTTTCCAAAGCCCGTATTGCAAGCCGAAAGCACTGAGAGTTTAGCATGCAGATTCATATTAAATAGCTCCCAGGCATTTAGATCACCATCGTTTAGGGTATCACCATCTATGGTAAATAAAAGTCGGGAATTCAACGGATTGACCTCATCAATAATCGCATGGGTGGCCAAATGTATGATATCATAATCCTGCGCGAACTTTTTAAATTGTGTTTCAGTGGCTTCCAAATTTTGAAAATAGCGACCTTGAAAGTTCGATGCAAGAGACTCAACTTCACGGGTTGCACCTTTGAGTTCTGAAAGAGAACCCCGTACCACTTGTCTTGATGCCAGGAGATCTGGTTTCAATGAAGTGCCTTGGTCGTTTCGGCCTCTAAAATTGGGAGCAAAAGCTATATATTTTATATCGTTTTTTAATTCCTCTTTTGCACGTTGGTCTTCCAGATAGGTCGCCGAATAGGCATAAGATATAACGTGGTTTTTCAATAGATAGGGTAAGTCAAAAGAAGAAACATCATTTGTATCTTCCGCAAGAATTTCAAATGGAATATAGCCTAATTCACCATCTGGAATAATGGTGATTTTTTGATTTGTAAGCAAATTGTCAAAAGGTTTGATTAAGATGTTATAAAGCTCATTACTGCTTTGCTGAAAAGTTTTGGGATCATCATTGTTACTGATTAATTTTGTTTTAAAACTATCGATCGTCGATTGAAATTCTTCAGAAAGATTCAGACGATAGAGATGCTCCTGTGTGTGACTAATTACGAAGATGTACAAATGCTCCTGGCCAAGATAATATTCTATCAATAGGCCATGGTAATTGGTCAATTTTTTTTGAACCTGTTCAATGGTGATTGGTTGGGCATTATATTTTAAGTCATAA
>JAGQWV010000278.1 GCA_020437045.1 Saprospiraceae bacterium
CAATTATTTTCCCGCCTCTACAAGTCATTTCAAATCCGGACCTAGTGATAGGTTATGTTTATGACTTGGTTTCTTATTAGTAGTTTTTTTGTCTTTGAAATCTTACCCGTTAAAAAAGTTGGAATTCAATCCACTGGATTGACATGTGTGTGTACTTAAAGTATGGTTTAATTTTTGGCATGTGGTCAGCACCTGACAAAAGTATGATGGAGATAGGTGTGTATACTACCCACTCCCATGCTTTTGCTGCATTCGCGTAAAATTCCAAAAAAAATATTGTTGTTAATCATTGGTCTTAAATGAGATTCTAAGGTCGTGGTGTGCTTATCCCGAATATTTAATGGTGCATTACGACAGATAGAATTGTAGAATGATTTTTTAACACCGTGCAACAAAAGATAATGTTGAAAAATTAGTTTGCAGACTGACAGGGTTATCCCGATCAAATATTTAACGCCTGTTTAGTTTCACACTAATAATTTCTTGGATTCAGATGTAAAGCACTGAACGTGCCCTGGCATTCTAGTCTGAATATCTGAGGAGTAGACATTATCAATAGCTTTTTAATGTCTCGTATTATGAAAACCAATAGTTATCCCGACATTTTTTCGCCCAAGGTGGCGGAAAATCTACATCCCATTAATTTTAAATTAAAGGGAGTAGCCCACAAATTTTATACGCTTTTTACCAGCGTATTTAATTTTAAATGTGCATGTCCAATTATTGCTGCCTACAGGCGATTTAAGGATAAAGGCAAATTTGATGAACATGCATTTTTTGCTGACTGTGAGCAAACGACAAAGAATATTATTGATTTTGTTTTTGCTCTCGTGGCGCTCATTTTATTGAGTCCTTTTTTAGTGTTTATTGCTTTGGCTATTAAAGTCGAAACAAAAGGTGATTTATTTTATGCGCCGTTTCGTGAAGGAAAAAATGGGAAATTTTTCCAATGCCTTAAGTTCCGTACGATGTATAGTGAGGCATGTGATGATCCGCGAAATGGAAAAAATTCTACGAAGAAAAATGACAGCCGGATTACTCCACTTGGTAGAGTGCTGAGAAAATATTCACTGGACGAACTCCCACAGTTAATTAATGTACTAAAGGGAGAAATGGGTCTGGTTGGACCAAGACCTCACCGGGAAAGTTTACATGAGGAGTTTTGTCAAGTGAGTGAAGAATACGAATTGCGATTTAGAGTAAAACCGGGTCTCACCGGATGGGCACAGGTTAATGGTTGGAGAGGACCCACGGAAACCCGGGCACAAAAATTTGAAAGAATTAAGCATGACGTTTGGTATGTGAATCACCGTAGTATCTGGCTTGACTTTAAAATTATGTGGAGAACGATTTTCAGGGGTGGATTAATTGACCCACTGGCATCATAAAGAAAAATGACTTAAGAAGGTTTTTAGTTATTTATTATGTTAATGTCGTGATTTGTGACTTCTATGTGTTGACTTCGATGGTCGATGCATAGAAGTTGTAAGTCAATTTTGCCATACAGTATAAAATTTTCCTCGCTTATTTTTTCACGGCTTATTCCTTAAGGCCGATTCCCTCTTCCCCTCCCATGGTTGATATCGACAGGAATGTTTATTCGCTGACTCTGAGCATAAAGACTTCTGGGCTTGTTGCCTCGATGATTGTGGGATTTGCATGTACTTATCCTATCATGGATAAAATCCATAATCTGGTAACCGACAAAAAGTGCAAGACATTTATTACCTCTGACTAAAAGTCTCAAGAGGCCTTCATTCTAAAGGAACCAACCTGGCTTCCTTTATAAAATTACTGATTAAACCGCTATCATTGTGGATGATTCACTATCACTATGGACGTTGAACGCAGACGACTGCTGATTTTTGACACGCGTATTTCTTACGGGTCGAAAGAGCATTTTTTCCATTTTATGTGGGGATACTTGTTGCCTGCCATCAGCTTCATTTTAAATCAGGCAGATAAGGGACGAAACAGATATTATTTTGAGAGTTGTGGTCCAGTTATGGATCGTTTGACGAAAGAGATGATCGACCTGGTGGAGATTGATGCCTCTATATTGGCGAATCAAAATGTGGAATTTATTCAAGAACCATGTGTAGTACCTAGATGGGATATCCATCTTCTACGGGATTATATATTGGGTTTTGATAAGGACGTATCAAATCATATTGCCAAATTTAAAAGTGATAGTGATTTAGTTGTTTATTTGAGTACTTCTAATTTTACAGATAAATTGAGAGGGCAGATTATCGAATTAAGGGACATTATTATTAGCGGGATCATGAACAAAAGTAATTTGACGACCGAAATGATAAATGACCCCTGGCTGGTACTTCGCCGATCAGAGCAGCCTGATTATTATGCAATAGAGGGAAAAGCTGAGAATAAGGGATATGGAATGTCTCGCCGAGGCTTGAAGGATATCGATATTTTTGTTAATAAGAAGAAAGGATTAGGATTAAATATTACTGCCTATGAATCAGGTATTCATACAATAGCCCATCAAATTCATACATTTAATCAAGCTAAAGGAATTATCGGAATTAAAGGAGCAGAATTTGCCAATCTGATATGGATGAGGGAGAACAGCCGGGTCATACAGATAAGACCAAATTCAATGCGAACTCCTAATGTGCAGTTCAAATTGGCAACATTATTAAATCTGAACTTCATAGAAGTGATCACGGAAGAAGGCAATTTTCCCAGCATGTCGAACCTAAATTTGGATTGGTTAACATGAATGTGGCAACTACGGTACTTGAATTGGATGCTTTTCTGGAGCAAGTGATAGATCGATCGCTTATCGATGTTGAGGTGATTGAATTTTCAGATCAATCGGATTGGAGTATTTCCAATGGTGCCTTATCACATCGCACAGGGGGCTTTTTTGAGGTAATCGGTATTGAGGAAGATTTTGAGAAAGAACATCTGATGTTGTATCAGCCACAGAGTGCGCTTACCGGGTTAGCAGTGGTACGGGATGGGAAGGAATTGTATGTCCTACTACAAGTGCGTATGGAACCTGGAAACACCAATAGGGGGCAGTATGGGCCTACCATTCAATCTACCCCCGCTAATTATTTGGGACTTCACGGAGGTAGAAGATCAAGTCTTCTGGATTTATTTTACCAAGCTAATCTCCGATGTACACCTTGTGGAGCAAGTATGCAATTAGACCTTGGGACGCGCTATTTGCAAAAGAGTAAATGGCACAATTATGTGTTGGTGGATGAGTTTTTTGCGGGAGAGGACCATATGATATGGGTCAGCCTGCATACTTTAACGGAAAGATTGGAATACAATAATTATTTAAATGCAGATTTACGGTCATTATTGTCAGTATTTAATTGGAATAAATTGTTTTCTGTACAGACAGATATTGAGCTGCCTGACCATAGTGGCACGATGATAAGGATGCTTTCCTATTACCGGGATTCACATTCCTTAAATTATAAACTTAAATCCCTGCAGGAATTAAAAGGCTGGAATATCAGACCAGACGGAATTATTCCACTAGACCAAAAGGATGTGGCTGTGAAAATGTATTACACGAATTGCCTTACCCGGGAAGTGCCTCACTGGTGTCAGCCTATGATGTCCGCATCTTCTCAAGGCAGGATAATTCTATTAACCAGGGAGAACAATGACGGGTCAGAATTTTTATTAACCATGCGACGGGAAGCCGGCATCGAAGGTGGGTATCTTATGGACGTCAGTGACATTAATTACCCTGGAGAAGACTACACCGATCATCTAGAACCTCAGCAAGTAATCTTGCATGAATTTATCCAATGCGATGAAGGCGGTAGATTCTACCAACATGAAAGTATTTACCGGGTGATTTTAACCGACCGTTCTATCGAAATCACTGACAAACAAGTTTGGGTCTCTCTGTCAGATTTGAAATATATTTTAGGAATGTCAAATGTAGCCAGCATCCAACTGAGATGCATCGCATCATTATTCATCATGCAGATGAATAAATTATTGGAGAAGTAGTTGATGATTCCTCCCAGAATAGAATAAAAGTTTATTCGGGACAGTTCACAACACAGGTATTATCCTTATTAACGAAATAAATTTCTTGACCTTTTATTACTTTTGATAGACCATGGATAAATGGAAAAGCTGCATCATAGATTACTGGAATTATTTCATAACCAGCCCGATTAATAAAACCCCAGGAGCCACCTATTCGTACTCTGGCCATATCCTCTTGAAATGCACGTATCTCATCATATTTAAAGGGTGTGATAATTTTTCCATTAGCGTCCATCAGTGCAAATTTTCCATCGGATTTGACATAGATGTAGTTTGGGTGTGAAGGTGAAAGTTGACGTGCATTAGCGATAACGTCATAATAAGGATCAATAGCGATTTGTAGGTCCTTATTTAGCATACCGATTTTATCACCCTTCCAGAAATAGTATTTTGCATCGAGATAAAATTGATTTTCAGGTGATGGATCGATAGATAGAATGCCATCAGGTAATTGTTCCTTCCCTATTGCTGGATCAAGTATTTTCCACCCTTTATCTGTAAATGTTAATTTGTAACTGTCCAGTGATATGATCTGTCCTGGTTTTCCTTGGGCTACTTTGTTTCTGCCTGTTGGCATTGCTTGTGGATTTAAAGAAACCTGTGGGTGAGTTATAAGACGGGGGGAGTTTGAAGCCGGTGAAGATTTCAGTGAATGGTAGTTGTAGACAATACCACTTAGATCTTTGTTAACGAGCATTATGGTAGAATCACCCTTGGGATATATATTTAGATATTTGTTTGGCAATATCGTTTTTCCCAGGCTGTCAATAATACCATAATGGAATTGAAATTCTCCGTTTTCCTGATGGACGAGTTCTGCTGTTTTAAATAAAGGCGTGTTGCTGGAATTTGGTGGAAAAAGAGGGAGAATAACCTGGTGAGAGGTATATTCGTTATTTTTTGAAAGTAAGAATAATACCCATTTTGTTCCCTTTCTTAGGGCGAGGGTATTTCTAGAAAGATAGATGTATTCTACTATATCGTTAAGTAATTCTTTTTTCTCATAAAGATTTAAAACAGTCCAACCTTGTTTGTCTTTTAGTAGAATAAAGTTGGGATCATAATCTAATGATTGTATTTGGGAAAACTTACCTTCTATAATTTTATTTCCGCGCTCATCACTAAGAGAGTAGATAGTGTCCTTGTGATATCTGATAAAGTATTTGGATTTTATTGTCTTAACCGACGATGGATCCGGAGGGCTCACTTCTTTTCCAGAATAATCGATCAACTGTGTGGTACTGTCAGAATTTAACTCTATAAAATACCCGTGAAATATGGGTTTATCAAATTGAATAGGAGCAAGTAATCCGACGGAATCACAATAAACGCCATATTGTTTAGCAATTCTTACAATATAGTAATGTACCTTTTTGTTTCTACCCGTTGTCCTTGCCAGATTTATTTCATCGTAGATGAAAGGAGGACCGGTATTGTTGGGGCTCATTATTCCAAACTTTGATTCTTTTTTCGCCAATCCTGACCACATACCATTTTCGCTAATGATGGAGTCAATATCCAAGGTAACATATGTCTTTTTTTCTAAGTCGTATAAATGAAAAATGGAATCGGTTACTGCCAATTGATAGCCTGGAAAATTCGTGTTTGGTAGTTGCTCGTACACTGGAGCTATGATCAGGTGGAGATTGGAATCAATAATCCCCCATCCGTCCTCTTTTTTAATTCGATAAGATTCTTCGGGGCCGTAATCAATATCCAGATAGTGAAAGGGTATAATGGTGTCTTCATATTCGGATATTACTCCCCACTGACCCCACTGACCTGAATTTCTGGCCAGACAGTTTTTCTTAGGATAGATAAGTAAATCATCATAAATCGACCTAACTTTGGTCTCGAATTTTGACGACAGAAGTCCCATCTTCCCTAGGCTATTTATCACAAATAAATCACCACCAATTAATTTTCGAATGAATTGGTACTCAAAAGGGAGAATTTTTTCATCTAACGAATCCACGCAACCCCATAAACCATCTGTACGCCTGGCGAGGTATACATTGTCATCAAGTCGCTTAAGATCTGTATATGGATAATGACTTTTAGCATGAATTTTAAAACCATACCGGTTATCTTCTTTTTTGATGACACCGTCAAACGCCTCGGGGTTTATCAATAACAACTTATTGAATTTTCCTTGTCCACATAAGGAATTACAAAAAAGTGTTAACCCGATAGTTATAAAGAAGAATTTTTGAAAACGAAGTAGACAAGGAGATAAAATTGTTAGAGTGCTTTTAGAAAGAAATGTGGTCATCCCTGATCTTTTCGACAAAGGTAGTTCATTAACCCTGAAGGGTGCCACCTGATATGAGATGAAATTTGGGATGTGCCTTGACAACTTTAAGCCGATTATTGTCGAAACTGGTCGATAAAATCACTATAAGTCTTGATTCCTAATCTTTTTTGATTTACTTTTGACTGACCATTTGGTCAATATAAATTATGTGCCCACGATCACCGGCCCAGATTGAAGAAATAAGACAGCGTAGTATGCGGCTGATATTGGATTCCGCTTTGCACTTATTCGCTCATCAAGGTTTCCACAACACGACGATTAGCCAGATTGCCAAGAGGGCAGGAGTGTCTAAAGGATTGATTTACAATTACTTTTCCAGTAAAGAAGAGTTAGTTGGAGGGATTATCCAGGAGGCGATGGAAACCGGAGAGGAAATCATGTCGACCATCAAAGATAGGGAAATGGATCCCTGGGAGGCGATTGACAAATCGATTGATGATATATTTCTATTAGTCGAGAAAAATCCCACCTACTGGAAACTGCTGATGTCCCTTTCTTTTCAGGACGATGTGTTGAAACAGTTTGAGTCTCTTTTGCGTAAGCAGGAGTTTAAAAACCTGGAGCATTTGACGGAATTGTTGGTGAGGATCGGAGCGAAGGATCCAACTTTAGAAGCCATGTACATATCGGCACTGCTGGATGGAATTTTATTGCACTACATTCACTTTAAAGACCAGTATCCTCTTTCCCAGATGAAAGATTTTTTAAAAGCAAAAACCCGTGATATTTCGAGATAGATAAAAATCATTCTAATAGAATCGCCAAACTAATCATTATGAGAGTCTTAATTTCTGCAGTTTTTCTTCTTGTTAGCTTTTTGGTTCAGGGCCAGGATGCGCTGGAGATCATCAAGAAGGCCGATGAAAAATCACGCGGTATTACATCCAGTCAGGGAGAAATGAAAATGACTATCGTCCGTCCGACCTGGAGTCGCGAAATAACCATAAAATCCTGGAGCAAAGGCAAGGATTTTAGTCTAATGTTGATTACTGCACCTGCCAGGGATAAGGGTACGGCTTTTCTGAAAAGAGATAAGGAAATCTGGAATTGGCAACCAACGATTGACCGAGCGATTAAATTACCTCCTTCTATGATGATGCAATCCTGGATGGGATC
>JAGQWV010000279.1 GCA_020437045.1 Saprospiraceae bacterium
GACGGCCATCTGGGTTCCTCTGGCCAAATTAGGAATATTTCGTGATCCGAAACCTCCCGGAGTCGTGACGCCGTCGCAATGGAGACCAGCATCCTTCAGCACTTGTAGCGCATAGCCAATATATTCACCTAATTCATCTGCACTTTTAGTCTGACTCCATTCCCAATTTTCCATAAAGTCTGGAGATGCCTCCGGAAAGGGCATACCGGTTTTAGTATTGATAACCCGGGTATGGCTGATCATTTCTGAGTGAATATCCCAACTCGGTTGCGCCAGTTCCCGCACAATCTTGATGCTTTGCTCCAATTCCTTTTTAGTCCAACCGGGAATAAATCGATGCAACCATCCGGTACATGCAGGATAAGGAACCATACTGTACTTACCCTTCACCCCATTGATGTCGCACCACTCGAGAAACTCCAGGACAAATGAATCAGGAATTTCCTGCGGCAATTTCTTCCAATCCTGTAAATATTGATCAGGAAATACCTCCTTGAATTGAGGTATCCCGTAGTAGGCCAGATTTACCAGGGCTGTACTATCATCAATAATGAAACTAACCGGTACCCGATTCCGGGGATTGAGTATTTTCAAATCCCCAGGATTCGTTTTACCCCAAACCTTTCCGGCAAAGACCCCAGCCGTCGACAAGACAGAATTTCTTACAAAAGTGCGTCGCTCCATGCAGATATATTATTTATGCCTAAGATAAGCAAATGGACTAAAGATCTGCAACGCCCTGGTAAATGCCACCGAAAATAGCAGATCCCAGCCACCTACATGGAGAATGCAGGATCCTTTTGCAACACTATTTTCCTCTCCACCGGATTGTTTGGTATGTTTGCAATACCCTGTCGGTCAAACAGCGTAAGTTTTATCTTATTTTCTCCCAGCGGAAGGTTATCTAAATAGTAAGGTTGCCACTTTTCAATGGCAAAAGATTTAGAATCATTTATTTCCACTCTCATTTTATAGTCTGATCCAAGGTCAACATTGACGAGAAAAAAATCTAGCATCACCCGGTCAGTCTCCTTACGCCCAACATATTCTCCCTTAGGACGGCTATAGACTAACATGGGATCTTTTATATCCTCTTCAGAAGCAAAACTCTTATTTTTAACGACCACCTTTTTTGCCAGAAAGGCCTTGCCATTTTTAATGCTTTCATGATATGATCTACTCAGAAAGGCTACAATTGTATGCGGACCATCAGTAATATCGAGTTCAAATTCGGGTGTATATTCAGCCAGATAAGGCTGATCATCAATGATGAGGTGGATGTGTTGTCCCTTTAGAGAATTAGCACACATTTTCAGCGGTGCATCCGTTGTTTGTTCGCCTAATTTATAGTCTTTACCACTATAGGTAAAATTAAATTTGCCATTTTGATAAGTCATTTTATCCAGCGAAGCATCATTAAATGCAGTTGATGCTTCTGCTGGCACCAGCTGTATCTCTTTGACTTCTACTTTTTCTTCTGCAGGCGCCATCGAACTTGCGTCGGTAGCTGTTTTCTCTTTGCATGCTGCCAACACTGCCATTGACATTAATAAAGAAAGAATTCGATATTTCATTTTGTCGTTTTATTAAAAGAGCAATAAGAGCCACGCAAGTCACGGGTAAAGCCCAAAATTCTTGACATAGGTTATATCATTGCGAATGACTTAACCAAGGTCATTAAGTTGGAAAGAACCGGCTGTTCGTAAGCCGGCGAATGTCCTTCGACAAGCTTAGGGTAGCTGCTCTAACTACTTGTGCAAAATCGATGGTGAACAAATATAAACTCCCTAACTAAACGGCATTAATTCCATAATTGTTACTAATGATCCGATTGGAAGTTGATCAGAATTCCACTCTCAAAGCCAGATTAACGACCCGTCCTTCCACCGGCATATACAGCGGCACATAAATGGGCTGCTTTAAATTACCTTCTACAATCGACCCTCTTCTGGATTGACGGACATCAAATAAATTTTCACAATTCAGTACCAGGCTTCCAAAATTAAAATTACGCTGAACCATGGCGGCAAAAAACCAAAAATCCGGCACCTTTTTATTATCATTTACATATTGATTACCGCTGAGACTTCCCTCAATACCCATTCTCCAATCACCGGTTTCATAAGCTAACACAGTGGAGATTTTCTTCTTTGGATTAAAAGCAAGATTCACCTTACGACCCGAAAGATTTTCAATGGCCTCGGTAAAATTAAATCCAAGATAGCATTCCCATCCCTGCCAATCCAATTGCAGGTAAGAATCTGTTCCCTTTGAACGTATGAAGTCGGCAGGTTGGTCAATAAAAAAAGTAGAATCACTATCGAACACGATAGTGTTTGGCTGACGGATACGTGTAAAATAAAAAGCCTGGTTTAAGGTAATTCCTAAATCATTACTTAATACGGTATGCCAATTAATGTCGGCATTAAATCCATGGGAATATTCTGCTTTAATGGCATCAGAAAACTGTAAAAAAGAGGGATCAGGCTCCGTTAAATCAAACACCGAAGGACATTGATATCCCGTACCATACGCAAAACGGGCCGATACAGCCCCAACCGGCTTATAAAATAAAGCTACCCGGGGCAACACAAATGCTCCATATATGTTGTGGTGATCCACTCGAAGTCCGCTCTCAAGAGATAATTTTGGAGACATTTCTAAAGTGTGTTGCAGAAAAATCCCCGGTACAACATAATGGTAATTATCAAAGACGCCGGGTACGGCAGACCGATTTTGAAAATATTCACCATTAAAATTCAAGCCTGTTACCAACGATTGTTTTGACCAGCTGATTAAATCATTTAATTCAGCAAAAATATTTGTCTGTTGTCCCCGAAAATTAAAATCAGGTTGCTTGAGGGAACGATCAAAGTTGGTACCGGAAAATTTAAAAGCTATCTGATGCCGTCCCTGTTCATGCTGAACCTGTAAATCCAGCACGTGGCGATACGTCTCTTCCGTATGTGAAAATAATTGGTCACCCCCCGGATCCTGACGAATGGCAGCCAACACACCACCTTTACGCCGGTCGTAGATACCCGTATACCCTAATCGTACCTGGTTGTTTTTACCCACATTAAAAAAGAATCTCGGATGCAGATTAAAATTCTGATTAAAGGGCACCTCCGCAAAACCGTCGGCATCAACATCCCGGGCAGATTTAAAATTAACTCCGGTAAAAAGGGTCATCCCCACCTTTCCAAGGTGGGTTCCGGTAAAAGAATTTACATCGACTTCACCCAGGGTCGTGCCGTTGAGAATCATGGTTGTAGATGACGCTGGTCCGGGTTCCCGGGAAATAAAATTAATCAACCCTCCAATCGCACCACCGCCATAAAGAGTCGATGCCGAACCCTTGATTATCTCTACCTGCTTCAGGTCCAGCGGAGGAATCGAGAGCACCCCCAAACTTCCGGAAAATCCACCATACAATGGTAAGCCATCTCGTAACAATTGCGTATATCGGGCATCAAGTCCTTGCATACGGACTACATCATTTCCATTGACCGGATTTGCTCGCTGAATCGTAATAATGGATAGGTCACCTAAGATGCTACCGATACCACTGGGTACTAATGTACTTTCCTCATCCATTTCTTCCAATCCCAAAACTTCCACCTTCATGGGAAGATCTTCAATCCGTGCATTGGTGCGCGAACTGGATACGATCACCGTCTCTAAGTCGGAACGGACCGGATGAAGAACTATCTGGTGGACCTTTGTACTGTCGGTCAAGGGGAAATCAAATGCCAGAATCAATGTTTCATATCCCACATACTGAAATTCGATATGCTGTTGACCATCCGGAATATTTCTTAAAACAGCCACCCCGTCCAGGTCCGTCGTGGTTCCAGTTTGAGTGTTTTCCAAAAATACATTTACAGCTACCAGGGGATCCTGAGTACTGCTATCAATCACCTCGCAGTAAAAAATATTTTGCCCCACCAGGTCTTTACTACCACTGATCAGTATGGTAAAGATGCTGACCAACTGAATAAGCAATAAATACCGATGACTAAATATTAAATCTTGTCTTCCAATAAAATTAGCCAGTGTTGTTTTCTGAGTACCGGTATTTGTAGTATCGTTCAATCCGGTTCGGTAGCTTGCACGCATCGCTTTAGTTGACAGAAAATGCTTTTATGAAATAGTAATCCCTGCCTAAAATCAATATGCCAATTTTGTAAACTTCTATTACAGATGACAATCCATAAGCAGGCAGACTAATTCATTTACCATTCATTAAAAAGTATGATCTGAAAAATATAAAATTTAGTTCGTTCCAGTTTTCCCTCTTTTCACAGGATGGGAATGATCCGGAAATACGGATCTCTCCGTTTAAAAGACTTAAATATTGGAAAAGGTCACTAAAAAAGTTAAATAGAAAATGAGTGGGATCTCGTGTTTTTACAGACCGAAGGCAACACCCAAGTTTAGCTGCAGCGTCCGGTTTTTTATCGGATCGGGATTGCTGTTCGAATCCGGGCTGGTCAACCCCAAAAAACCCCGGGCCTCCAGGTGAATACCCAGACGTTCGCCGACATGCAAAACCAGGCCTACACCACCGACGAAATTCAAAATAGTTGCGGTATTCTGATCTTTAAAATCTACACCGTTTGCTTCGGCTTTTAGGAGAAATCCCGGCGAAAAACCAAGACCGAATTTAGGTTGAATTAAATCGCTGCCATTTCCTAAAAAAGTATGATACATCAGGGGAATCTGGACATAGGAATACTCAACGGTAGTCGTTGGCACCTGATATCCCTCCTCAGCGTAAAGGATATCCAGCGATAGGGCGGAGTATTCATTGAGCCAGTATTCTGAAGTGATACCTGCGACCGCACCCCTGACCGACTTGGCATTGTCCAGATTGACCCGGGAAAAATTAGTGCCACCCTTGACCCCTACCGCTAATCTCTTGACCTGAGCGGTTACCGTGACTCCACAGAGTACAAAGACCAACAGTAATACACCTGATAAAATCCTTTTCATTTGCAGACTACTTTTCCCGGCCAGCCATACCTATCAATAAATATCTGGTCATCATCTGATAGACCAATACTTCTGTTCCTTAATATCCAATCCAAATTTTGGCATCAGGGGAATGCGACGCGCAGAAAATCTGCGTAGCATAAAGATAACCCATATAAAATGGTTTTCAAATAGTCGACCCTGATCTCTCTATCATCGTGAATCAAAAAATGATAGAATATCCAGAAAAGAACACTTTACTATCTTATGCCATGCTTTGACACCCACAATTCCCGATTAGAATAGGAAAAACATAACCTTTTAAATAACCTATCAATTATGAATCATAAAATTGCCCTGGTCACGGGAGCCGGATCCGGAATTGGAAGAGCAAGCAGTCTTGGATTATTGGAAGCAGGATACTTCGTCATACTCACCGGACGACGGATTGCCCCCCTCGAAGAAACCAAAGAATTGTCAAAATATCAAACAATGGCAGCATGCTATCCCTCTGATATGACGGATCGAGACAGCGTCAAAGCACTTTTTGAAATGATAGAAAAAACTTACGGTCGACTTGACCTTCTCTT
>JAGQWV010000280.1 GCA_020437045.1 Saprospiraceae bacterium
CTACAACTTTATCGTTTAGCATCACCGGCAATGGTGGCCAGTTTTTTCCATCAAATTTATCTCCAAACTGCGCTCCGACCTCCTGAGTCATATCATCGCTGTAGGGGATGCCATAGAAATAATCAAACCCCTGTTTGGTCGGTAGAAATGGAGCCTGATCACCCAGATGCCACTTACCGATAATTCCCGTCTTATACCCAGCTATTTTTAATACTTCCGCAATGGTGATCTCTGCCGGGTTAAGTCCGTAGGGAGATATAGGCCGCAGCACCCAGCCATCTCGGTCATTCACATGCATACCCACCCGCTGAGCGTAACACCCGGTCATGATTGATGCACGGGATGGAGTACAAACACCGGCTGTAACGTAAAATTGCTCAAAACGACGACCTTCAGCCTCCATTCTGTTCAGATTCGGTGTATTATTTAGTTTGGAACCAAAAGGCTGAATATCTCCATATCCCAGGTTATCACAATAAATAATTATGAAATTGGGCTTTTCCACAAGCTTACCCTGAGCATATAATTTCAATACTACAAATAAAATCAGAACCCCTAAAATGCCCTTTTTCAAATGCATATTAAATCCTCATTTATCACAGTTAAAATGAAAAAATAGCCAAACATCTCTTTGTTTAAATTAATAAACATTTCTTGCCAGGCTATGATAGGTAAATCAATTAATAATATTCCCTTTATTTTTTGCAAGTTTCTCTTTCCATTCCTGTAATTCTTCCGAGGTAATCTTTACCCAATCATTTACCTCTCCAATAATTTTCAGAGGAGCTAGCGAACGATATGAACGTGTCGGATTACCGGGGAATTTCTTGTCAGTAACGTTCGGATCATTCTCAAAACTACCGGTTGGTTCCACGATATAAACCCGTTGAGGTGTTTCACCCTTCGCCAATGCTGCCGCAAGTCCTGCCCCATTCATCATAGCCGTGAAATAAATATGATTCATTTTTAAATCCGCTACATAATTCGAAAGACCTCCGGGCATTAATAAATCTCCTACTTGCAAATTTGCTCTGGTCCCATGGTAAAATGGCCCCTTGTCTGATGGTTTTGCCTGGTATGAAGCCGCCATTCTATTATATTCAACTGCCTTCTCAGTATCATCAAGGAGTTCAAAACATTGAGCGATATTTAGATACAGATTGGGGAATGCACTCCGGACCGAGTCATCATCTATTTTCAACGCAAAACTTAAGGTCTTCTCAAGCCATTTTAGTTTGTCCGAAACATCTTTCTGGCAGCGTGCCACATAGTACGCCGCAAGAAATTTCTCCCAGACTTCTGTAGCATCACTCCACGCTTGATGAAATAGTCTACCTGCCCCTGCAGAATCTCCCTGGTCTTCCAAAGTCATGCCTTGGAGACATAATTTAACCACGTTGTTTTTAGGATTAAATTCCATTTAAATTAAAATAACTTAATACAAAAATCTGATTTATTGGTTCTTAAATGGCAGTGATCAAAGGATCAAAAAACAAGTTGCCAGACCAATACTCAACATCAAGAACATTAGCCTAAGACATCCAATAAATTTCTATTATTTTGCAAATAATGATCAATAGCTTCCTGCACGGCCTGTAGGGAACTGTATCCGGGACAATAATTAAGTAATTTTCTGGCCTTCGCTATACTACCACAGGGACTGTGGGCAATATGATCCCAGGTCAATTCCTTGTCTCTTTCATCAACTTCTTCTTGCCACTGATCCCAGTACAAAAAACGTAATTTTGGTTCATGGCCAAAATACCTGAACATCTCTTCGGCATATCCTCTGAGGGTCAGCGCCTGCGCTGATACCACATGAAAACTTTCACCAATGGAATTTTCCCGGTGGTCGATAGCTTTCATGAATGCTTGAGCTACATCATCTGCATGAACGTGATGTACGGTCTCCATTCCGAGATTGGGTAGAGTAATTGCTTCACCTTTTGCCAATCGAACAAAAATCTCCGGATTGAGATTTCCTGCAGGATTGATAGGTAACCATCCGGGACCAGTGATATGACCAGGATGCAAAATGGAAACCGGAAATCCACTTTTGTGATGACTATCGAGTAAATACGTTTCGATTGCCGCCTTATTTATTCCATAAGAACCGAAGGGATTACGTTTTTGATCTTCGGTGGTGGGTATTTTTTCACTATATCCATGTACCCACATTGTGCCACAATGCAGGAAGTGATTTACGGTACCCTCAAGTGCCTCTGTCAATTTTTGGGCACTTTGAGGAGTAAAACAAATGAGGTCAATAACCACCTCTCCGCCCAATGAGGCAATCTGAATACCAAAATCTCCATCGCGCTCAGCTTGAATGCGATCCATTTGTACCTGCTGTACCATGCTCCAGCATTCACTGGTCTTATATGGCTCCGAGATTCCACGATTCACACATATGACGTCATGTCCTGCCTGGACCAATTTTGGAATCAAATAGGTGCCGATATGACCGCTGCCTCCAATGACGACTACCTTCATTTAGAATAAAATGATTTAATATTTATTTCCTGAAATAACATCCTCTTAATTTATCTTAAATTTTCAATGACAATCAGCACGGGGATTTCTAACACACCACAACAAATTCGTCATTATTAAAAATCACTAACTCCGTTCTTCAAAAGGCAAGATTATTCCCTTCTCCAGGTAATCTTTCAATCCCTTCAGGAGCATTGCCCAACAAAATGAAGCCGTACGAAAATGTGCATTGCATGCAGGCCAATGAAGATGAAAAAAGCTCAGTTGAGTCTTTCCCTTTTCTTCTTTCATTTCAAAACCAAAGGTAGTTACATCCCAGTCCTGGTCAGATTTGGTCATTTTTATCGAAAACCTTTGGTTGGTCAAAATATCCTGGACAATACCATACCAATCGTAATCAGGAGTAAAATAAAAATTATATTCTGCCCCTAATTGAGGCTTTCCACTACACTTTAAAGGCCACCAGTTGACCAGGTGTTCAGGTTGAGAAATGGCTTCAAACACCTTATCAATGTGAGTATCTATAATTAAATCATGATAAATGTCAAAACCTCGATCTGGCATGGCACTTAACTATTTTTGATGGCCGTTTTTCCAATAGATTTCTAAATGGACCCTTCTTTGATCAATTCTAGACCTTCACAAAGATCTTATGTTTATACATAACGTATAGTCCGCTCCATACCAGTATCAGT
>JAGQWV010000281.1 GCA_020437045.1 Saprospiraceae bacterium
CGCTAACCATGATTTTTGGTGAAGGAAAGCCGGAATCCGAAAAGAACCGGATTAAGGACTACAAGCATGTTACCATTTTTCCAGTGGCTATCCCTTCTATTGCTTCGCCTGGAGCTATTATGGCCGTGGTCATTCTGACCGACAACAATCTTTATTCATTGGAGCAACAAGCCATTACGACGGTGCTGGTATTATTAGTAGTGATGTTGACCATGCTATTGCTTCTGGCTGCCAATGTGGTACAGCGAAAAGTAGGGGAATATGGAATCACGGTAGTCAGTAAAATTATGGGCTTGATTTTAGCCTCCTATGCTGTCCAGAGTATTTTGGTGGGATTTAAAAACTTTTTTTATTGACCCTTCAAGGATACGGTAGGTTATACCTTTTGGTGATTCTTATTTGGACTCACTATATGAACTCTATCAAATAAACTGGGATACACCGTAGATTAATGACCTTATCAACCAGATTCTCTGGAATGGTATCAGGGAAAAGGTTATATAGGGTACAAGATATGGTGCGGACCCTAATGGCGTTTTTATAATAGATTTTTTCAAATAATCAGTCAAGACCGAATTTTCCTACGGTTTCGTTCAGGATTTTCTCTGGATCGTATCCAATGCCTGATTTAAACACGGTTTTAATTTTTTTGATTACTGATGGATCATGATGTAAATCACCATCAAGAATAACGAAGTCCGCCCTTCTACCGGCCTGGATCATCCCAATATCGCTTCTTCCGAGAGCCATGGCTCCATTGCCGGACATGATTTGGATGGCCTCTTCGGCGTTAAAACCTGATTCGAGGAGTAATATATAATTGCGTTGATCTCCGAAGCCTGGCAGCACATGACGACCGGCATCGACGCCACTACAAAGTAAGCCACCCATTTTAAAGTATTGATATTCAAATTGCATGATCTTTTGGAGTCTTCTATTGCGAACAGAGTCTTGCATTTGCAGGTCGAAAGACCGTCTTCTTTCTCTATAATCTTCTATGAGTTCTGGTGCCATAGCCCGCAGCGTTGCATCGCTCGCATAAGCCCGGGTTGGGACACTGGCCTCATAAATAGCCAAGGTGGAAGTAAGAAAGACATTCCTGTCGATCATGCGCTGTTGAAGGTCCCTTACTTCAGGGCTATTTATAGTTAATTGGTCCATGTACTCTCTCCCTCCGTTGCACGCTCCAGATTTTTTATTTGTTCTAAAATCGCTGGCACTATTTAATCCATGTTCGATGCCATCAATTCCCATTTCAGCTGCTTCTGAAAAAGTTATGGAACATAGATGGCCACGAACTTTCGCATCATGTTGATGCGCGATGTCAATAATTATCTTGAGGTCTTGAGGTGAAGTGTGACGATAGATTTTAAACCATCGAATTCACTGGTTAAGCCAGTACTGCATTGTATCGATTAGCTGCTTGTCATTGGAAGGAATGATCATATTTGGATTGCCACCAACACCCGTGATAAAAGGAGCGCTGGGTATGATGTCCGGACCTATTTTGGTTCCGGTTGCAATCTGTTTTGATAAATTCAATTCCCGAGAGGGTGATGCTGCTCCACACGTTTGAATGGTAGTAACACCAGCTGCTAAATACAACTTGGTGGCAATGTCGCCGACATCAGGATGTCCTGGTATGTGCAGATGATTATGCATTCCGATAATTCCTGGAATAATGGTCATTCCTGCAAGGTCAATTATTTTGCAGTTTTCTGGAATTTCGACTTCCGAAGGATCACCTGCCATTTTGATGATATCTTCATTAATGACCAGTGTTTGTTTTCGGCGAACAGGCGACCCTGAACCATCCATTATATTGACATTTATGAAAGCCAGTACATTTGAGTGATAAGATATGTAGGGTCGGAGACTATCTTCAATATTACATTGCACTGAATTTATGGTCAAATGTTTTGTACCTTGTTGGAAACACATCAACATCAATAAAAACCATGGATAAATGAAAGAATGATGGAAGTGTTTTAACGAAAGAATCTTTTCTATTTTCCCTATGTTTTTCTGTTTATTCATGGAATTTTTACTAGGTAGAAACGAATATACTTTCTATTTGAATATTTCCAAACAAATTTAACTTTCTATGGTATTTACCAATTAATGGAATATCAAAAGTATTGTAATTGAATAATAAGGAATTAGAATCGAAGAGATATGATGCGTTCCTGCTGCTGTGCCTGAATAGAGGATTTTTATTAGTCCAGGAGGGACCTTTGGCAATAATGTTTGTAAGAATGACAGGGAGATAAATGTTTCCCTTTAATCATGTATTCGCTCGCTGGAATTTGTGAAGGATGATAGTTGTAATATTGTCTATTCATGAAGATATAATTTAGGCTATTATACCTGTTTAGTGGGTGACGTTAGAAAGATAAAAGCAAAGTCCTTAATGTCTATTGCAATTTTAGTGCGAAAAATTTATCCTTTGCTTGCAAGGTCTGGTTTGGATGAAAACATGCATAGAACTTCTATAGCTATTGCTAGTCGGTGATCAGATTGAATGCACCTCTGGTCAGAAACTTAGTGTCTTTGTTAAAATCCTGATTATTAAGAATCTCGACATAGCCATCATCGGATGCACCAATTTCAACTAATTTTCTTTCGAAGGAATAATTACCATTCTCTGAATTTATTAATGTCAGTACGAAGTGTTTATTATCAATTTCGATGACCGCTTCCTGAGGTAATGCTGGTTTTGATTCCGAAGCGGTCTCGATTTCCGCTTCTACATACATTCCGGGACTAAATTTTTCTGTATTATTTTCATCTGACAAATGACCGTGAATACCTATGGTTCTGTTTTCCAGATCTACAGATTTGTTTACCAGATGTACCTTCGCATCATACATCTCCTGCTGGTCTTCCTGGATCTTGAATTTGATGGGTTGTCCAACTTTTACTTTTGAAAGATCTTTCTCGAAGATATTCAGTTCAAGATGTAAATGCTGAGGATTGACGATGGTGAGGGCTGTTTGTGACGGATTCAGAAAGGAGCCAAGGGTTATCTCTACATCGGAAACAAATCCATTGATGGGAGACAGGATGTTAATGGTAGACTGCAGTGACTGTAAATCCAGTTCTTGCGGATTGATGCCCATGAGGAGCAGCTTTTTAGCAAGTGACTCTACTTTTACTTGATTAACCGTATATTCTGATTCTGCCTTAATGTAGTTTTTCTGAGAAGTAATTTTATCCTGAGCCAGTATTTTCTGCCGCTCAAAATCAGTTCGTAGATATTCCTGTTGTCCTTTAGCTTCCAGGTAGTCCTGTTGTAGTTGGATATACTCGGGATTTTCCAGAATAAAAAGAATCTGTCCTTTTTTTACCGGTACACCAGGAAGTAATTTAATCTGAGTTACGGTGCCGCCAAAATAGGAACTGATGGAAGCGTAATTTTCCGGAGGTACATCAAACATTCCATTGGATTTGATGACCTGAGTAAAAGAATGGGTTTTCATGGTGTCCAGCAACATGTTTGACGTTGTAAATTGAGATTCGTTCAATTTTAGAAACATATCGTCGGAAGTAACCGGTACAATCACTTCTTCCATGGCCTTCGACTCACTTTTAGAAGTGCAGGAGGTAAGCACAAGAAGGAATAGGAATAGCAAATACATATATATCCTGTAATAAATTGACTTTGTCATATTGCTGTTCATGATCAATTAATTATATAATTTATCTCTAATGCAGTAATATCAAATTGAATGAGTGAATCCAGATAATTAACTTCAATGTTCTTGGCATTTTCCAGTAGCTGCAAATACTGTAGAAAATCAATTTCTCCTGCCTTAAAGGCTCCATTTGCCTGAATTAAGGTTTGATCAGCCAGTCGTTTGCCGGTTGATTCGTAATAGTTTAGTTGTTCCTCAAGGGCTAATAAATTCGATTGAAGTTGTTCGTATTTAGAATTTAGATGAATTTCGTAGTTGGTGCCTTCATTTTCCAGAATATTAATTTCCACTTTTGCGGCTTCCAACCCGGACTTCAAATTTTTTGCAAATAATGGAACAGCCACTCCAATTTGAAATCCTGCATAAACTTGTACACCATTGCCATTATTTTTTCCAAGAAATAGAGATGTACTCAGATCCGGCAACAGCTTTTGTTTCTGAAGATAAAGCTCGTTTTTGGAAAGGTTTAGAGCGTCCCGGTGATAAGATAGGGCCGGATGGGTAGTCGTATCCAGAGGTGTCACGGTGACCTTTGGTAATATTGAGTCGTTGACCAGGTAGGCATTCTCTGATTGAATCCATCGGCTGAGGTTCAAATACGATTCCCGAATGCGTTCGTTTATTTGTCTAAGCTTGAGTGATATTTCCTTGTGTTTCGTCTCCGCGGTTATCTTCTCCAGATAGTTGGATTCCCCTTGATTAAATCTGCGGGTGGCAGCCTGGTCAAAATCGTTGTATAAACTGTCAAGGTATTGGTAATTTTCAGCCATCTGTTGCCAGTAGACAATTTGAAAGTAGGCTTGTGACACTTCCTTTGTCAAGAGTCGTTTGTCGATTTCATACTGGTCCCTGGCTAGTTGAATTCTATCCTTTAAGACCGTCTTTTGAGCTCCGTACACCGTGGGAAATTGAATAGACTGATTGACGCCGTATACATTAAGTGGTAAATTGTTTGGAGCGATATTATTTTGGTCCCGGTGGTAGTAGATTTCTGTTTTAGGAATATCGACCGCTCCATTGGATAGTTGGGTTTTCTGATCAACCCGTTGCTCAGATGCTCTCAAGGCATGGTTATTTTTGATGGCGATAGCTACTGCCTCGTCGATTGAAATCGAGGGTTGTGCATGTCCATAGATTGGGACCATTAAAAGGAGTATACTAAAAAGACCAACTTTGGGGATTCCCACGTTAGGTAGGTTATTTTTCCGGTCAAAAATGGCATAAAGAATGGGTAATACCAGAAGGGTCAGGGCCGTAGCGGAGATAAGGCCGCCAACGACCACCGTGGCAAGGGGTCTTTGTACTTCAGCCCCGGCGGAGGTGGAAATAGCCATAGGTAAAAAACCCAGAGCCGCAGCTGATGCGGTAAGGAGCACTGGGCGAAGGCGGTTATTAGTACCCATAATGATCCGTTGATTTATATCGGTAATCCCATGAGATTTGAGCTCTTTAAACTCCTCAATTAGTACGATACCATTTAAGACAGCGATACCAAATAATGCAATAAATCCCACACCGGCAGAAATACTGAAGGGCATATCCCGGAGGTATAATAACAAAACTCCACCTACGGCAGACATGGGGATAGCGCTATAGATAATCAAAGCTTCTTTAACGGAACCAAAGGCAAAATACAGCAAAACAAAGATGAGGATGAGGGCGATGGGTACGGCTATCATCAATCTTGCTTTGGCTGTTCTCAGGTTCTCGAATTGACCACCGTACTCGATGGTGTACCCGGTCGGTAATTTGATTTTTCGGTTAATAATTTCCTGAACATCCTGAACCACAGATTCAAGATCTCGATTTCTCACATTTACCCCAACTACTATTCTTCGCTTGGTGTTGTCCCTGGAGATTTTGGCCGGTCCTTTCGTGTAGGATATGGAGGCAAATTCGCTAAGAGGCAACTGATTACCGTTGGGTAAACGTATGGTTGCGGTTTCCAGATCCTGGATATCCTGATGATGCTCCTGGTCAAACCGGACCACCAGGTCGAATTGTTTTTCACCTTCAAAGACTGTTCCGGCCGGTCGACCAGCAAAACCCATGGTGATAATATTGTTTAGATCTTCGATATTAAGTCCATAGCGGGCAATATTACTTCGATTGTAGACTACAGACATTTGGGGTAGCCCCACCACTTTTTCAACGGTAACATCGGCGGCACCTTCCACATGGTGGATAGCTTTTTCAATCTCAACGGCTTTATTGTACAGAATATCCAGATCCTCACCAAATATTTTGATGGCGAGATCAGCACGCACACCGGTAATCAACTCGTTAAATCGCATCTCGATCGGTTGCGTAAATTCGAAATCGACACCGGGAATTTCCGAGAGCTCTTCTTTAAATTTATCGGCTAATTCATCTTTGCTAGTGGCCGAGATCCATTCACCTTTTGGTTTGAGTTTGATGATGATATCACTTTCCTCCATTGACATCGGATCGGTCGGTACTTCGGCAGCACCGATTCGGCTTACCACCTGATCCACTTCCGGAAAGCGTTGCAGGATATTTTCGATGCGGGTCGTTGCCTCTACGGTGTTACTAAGGGTAGTGCCGGTTTTTAGGACAGGTTGTATGACAAAATCTCCTTCATCGAGTGTCGGTACAAATTCACCTCCCATGCGCGTAAAAAGAAAAGCCACTGCCACCAGTAGACCGGCAGACAAAGTGATAATCAGAACTTTATGATGTAATGCCCATTTGATGGTCGGTCTGTATCTTGCCTCGAGAAAGGTGATGAGCCTTTTTGAAATGGTGTTCTTATCCGGACTGCCAGGCTTTATAAATATTGATGCCATTACCGGTATATAGGTGAAACAGAGGATCATGGCTCCGATCAGGGCAAAGCAGAACACCAGAGCCATGGGGCGAAACATCTTGCCTTCGACACCCACGAGGGAGAGAATAGGGATAAAAACGATTATGATGATAAGCTGTCCGAAAACGGCAGAGTGCATCATTTTACTTGCTCCAAGATGGGTAACATTATCGATGAAATTTTGCCGTTCTACTTTTGGCAAAGCGGATAATTTAGAACCTTGCTCCGTGATCTTAAAGGCGATGTATTCGACAATGATCACAGCCCCATCGATGATTATCCCGAAGTCAATAGCCCCCAGACTCATCAGGTTTGCATCGACACCGAAAAGATACATTAATGATAGGGCAAATAATAAACACAATGGTATCACTGATGCGACGACTAATCCGGAGCGCAGATTACCCAGTAGTAATACGACGACAAATATTACAATAAGACAGCCGAGGATAAGGTTTTCCGCGATAGTGAAAGTGGTTTTTCCAATCAGTTCACTTCGCTCTAAAAATGGATTAATATGGATCCCTTCCGGCAAGGAAGGAGAAATTTGGGTCACCCGTTCTTTAACGGCTTCGATCACCGCTTTGGAATTTGCTCCTTTCAGCATCATCACCTGGCCCAGGACTTTTTCACCCTGCCCATTTCCGGTGATAGCACCAAATCGCGTGGCATGACCAAAACCTACGGTTGCTACATCCTTAATAAAAACCGGAATGCCATTTCTGTTTTCTATTACTATGTTTTCAATATCTTCTAATGATCCCACCAAGCCCTCTCCGCGGATAAAGTAGGTCTGATTCGTTTTTTCGATGTAGCCGCCTCCGGCAATACTGTTGTTTTTCTCCAGAGCGCTGAAGATCTGAGCGATGGAGAGATCGAGGCTTCTGGTTTTTTCTGGATTTATAGCTACTTCGTATTGCTTGAGAAAGCCTCCCCAGGTATTTACCTCCACCACACCGGGAATGCCAGAAAGCTGACGTTTGATCACCCAATCCTGTATCGTTCTTAGATCAGAAAGTGAATATTCCTTGCGATGTAAAGAATCGACTTCAATCACATATTGATAGATTTCGCCCAGGCCCGTACTGATGGGTCCCATAAATGGTTGGCCAAAGCCGGCAGGAATTTTTTCTTCCGCATTTTTGATCTTCTCAGCTATTAATTGACGGGGAATGAAAGTCCCAATTCGGTCATTAAAAACCACCGTCACCACTGACAGACCAAATTTAGAAACGGAGCGGATTTCTTTGACATCGGGCAGGTTGGCCATTTCCAGCTCTACCGGATAGGTAAGAAATTTCTCAACATCTTCAGTTGCCAGATTTCGGGAGGTGGTGATAATCTGAACCTGATTGTTGGTCACATCCGGAACGGCACCGATGGGTATCTGCATTAAAGAATAGATACCAAATCCCACAATGCCGGCAGAAAAAAGCAGGACGATCAGTTTATGATGGATACTGTATTGAATGATCTTCTCTAACATCGATGAGCATCGTTTTAATACGCACCCAAATGTAAAATGGAGTTCCTAAGCCTTTGCTGAAGCCTTTCTTAAGATTTGCTTAAGTTTTGATGTGAAGTAGGATTATTGTAAATAATATTCTTATTGCTAAACGTGAGGGTCATGATCGTACCCTCCTCCGGAGCACTTTCTACTTTTAAATCAGCCTGTATGGCTGCAGCACATTTTTTTACGATGGAAAGGCCTAATCCGGTTCCCCTTATTTCTTTGTGCTTCAGTGCCT
>JAGQWV010000282.1 GCA_020437045.1 Saprospiraceae bacterium
GGAAATGCTGCACTAGTGCAGCATTTAAAAAAAATATTTACCCCTTATCTTTTTCCAAACCGTTATTCCTCATTCGAAAAGTTTATTTCATCCTCTTTGTTTGTAATAAAAGGTAAGGGTATGAAATATAAACCTGATTAATCGATAGGAAAACCAACGCAGTAACTGGCGAAAAATACTCCGGTTTTTCAGATGTTCTTCCTGGGAGATGAGTTTACAATCGTCTTCAATAATTTGAGCGATCTGATGCTCCATCTCTTTGGCAAGCTTGGGATTTCGAATGTCCAAATTGAGCTCAATACTAGCATAAGCACTGATATCATTAACATTGTACGAACCAATGGTCAACCACTTTCCATCGCTCACGGCCACCTTGGCGTGCAGCACGGTCGGTTGATATTCATAGAGGGCGATTCTGTTTCGTAACATCCAGTCATAGAGATATCTTTCTGCCCATTTGGACAATCGTACATCAGAAGGTCCGGCGGTAACCACGGTAATTTTTACACCTCGCTCTGCTGCTTGTGTTAATGCCCTACGGATCACCTTGCCTGGCAGGAAATAGCTACAAACTATGGTAATGTTTGAGGTGGCTGACCGCATCATCTGTACATAGGTTCGGGAAATTTCATTCTTGCGGCGCACCCAATCATTTCGTCTAATTCTAACCCGGCAAGAGGGATTGTAGAGCGCGTTAAAATCCAGTTCGGTCTCCTCACAGGGAGTAATACCCATATTTAGAGGATAACTTCTCCAGGTTTTCCAACATAAAACACACAGTTGCCGGGCAATTTCACCTTCCACAAAAACCGCCATATCCAACCAGGCTCTCTGAGAACCTACATCATTGTACCGGTTGGAAACATTAACTCCTCCTACTAAGGCGAGCTTTGCATCCACCACAAAAATCTTATGATGCATACGTCGACCAAAATAAAAGTATTTGCTTCGTAAGAGAGGCTCAAAATAGCGAAACTGGACACCTTCTTCTGAAAAGCTGTGGATGAACTTCTTAGTCATCACCTGACTGGCATACCCATCTGCCAGAAGATACACCTTTACACCACGCGCAGCTGCTTTTTTCAAGGCATCAGCCACACTGGTTCCGGTTTCATCATCATCAAAAATGTAGGTTTGTAGATGAATGTCTTCTTCGGCCCTGTCAATTAGCGAAATAAGGAGATCAAAATATTCTTTTCCACCCCGTACCAGTTGCAATTTGTTCCGGATAGAATAGTCCGCACTACTTTTCTTCAGTAATCGATACATGGCAGAAAATGTTCGCTATTAACAGTCTCCAATTTATCTTTCTAAAGGAAAAATCATGTTGAATTGTTTCACTTTTTCCCGGATTCTGACCTGCATCATGATCATCATTGACGAAGAACATTGTAAACAGTTATGAAAGATCTTTATTTGACTTTTCACTAACGATTTACGGTCATGAAAGAAAAGAAGCAAAGAACCAAGTTGACTCGTGAACAAATAAAGAATCTCCAGGCACTAGAACCAGATGCCTTACCATTGGCTGAGGGGGCTAAAGATTTATTGGATATGTTGCCGGAAGAAGATGAATTTGAATCACCGCACTATGACAAACCTGTTCCCGGAGAAGGCCCATAAAGTGTGGCATAATTAAAATGCACAACCATCAGGCAGAGGCGCTGTATGAATAAGATGGCCTCCAAAAGAAGTGTCAATAATTACGGGTTGAAAGCCTGCCTTGACTGACCCCATCAGGGCTTTTACACCGTACCCCAGCGTATTCATATGAGCCCGGATATAGACCTCTTCCGCTGCATGGATAGGTACGATCCCACCTGAACGACGGAAAGGTTGTTCATCCACATGACTATGCGCCAGGATCCGCCGGTATTTTAAGATCGTATCCTGTGAAACGACCTCCCACCAATCAGCGTATTGGTCACATCCGGTATCCGGACTATGTACTTCTACTGAAAATGAATAAGCCATCTCCGATCCATTTACTTGCACGGAAAGTACTTCTGCATTAGAAAGATCCGGTGTAGCAGGCATATCCTGATCAAAACCCTGAGCGACTTCTTTGTGACTGCAGGCTAGCAAAAAAAAGATTAGGATAAAATGGAAGGTCTGCATATCTCTAGTTCTTCACCAACAAAAATCGAAAGAGATGTCCACGGCTCCTCAAAATTAAAATATAATTTCCAGGATGTAACTTATTTCGAAAAAGTCCTCGGAGTATCAGTGACCTCTGCTCGGATAAATAACTGTCCGGTGATAGAATAAATTTCCGCCAGGTTGATGTCGTCATGTCTGAGTTTTCTATCCACAAATGGTATTTTGTCTACAGGATTGGGATAAATTCTAAATCCTTGTCTTTAATTAAGGTAAAAGAAGAACAGTTGTTACATAAGCCTCATGTCCTTCGACAACCACAGGATTCGCCGCTCCAACTGCTTGGCAAAAGTTGATTTCTTTAACAATATAACCTCACTAACTTAACGACATTAAATTCTAAATATTAAAGAAAAATAAAGAGGGGAGAAATTACTCCCCGGGAAACGCGTTTTCGTATCATCCTCTGAAATTTTCCTCACCGTCCATGGTCACTTTAGATATTACTTTCTTGTCGGGTACATACACAGAAGATGTGCAACCCGTGGCGCAATCGGTACATTCGTAAACAGTACCAGTAGGGCCTTTTTTAGTAGCAACAGGATCGCACCCTTTCTTACAATTACTTGAGCATCTCAAAGTTACTCCTCCTCCCATATCTAATGTACCATCGGCCGGACGCAGGTCATTACTCTGGTCGTCGATTCTGACAAAAATGAATTTTCCCGTTTTTGCATCGTAAATCACCTGGTAATTATCTGACGCATATATAATACCATTCTTAAGATTAAATGCATCCACTTTTACTTTCTTAAGGGTATTGGCCAAATCGGCAGTAACTCTCAGGCCAATTACTTTTGATTTATCTGCCTTTTGGGCAAACGTCAAAGTGAAACAGGCCATCATTAAGATCGGAACCAGAATCAAATTTCTCAACTTCATGTTTAAAAAATTTATATTTTTCAATTAATAGATAACTCATCAAAAATCTGCTTTAAAGATTGTTTGATCGCTGTACCCAGGTCTAGTCTTTGATTTTCAAAAATACATGCACCAGATAAGTCATCACCTTTTATGGCAAAAACCAGTTATTTTCACTTGATGAAACATTTCCTTCCTTTTACCATGACCCTGATGGTGATCCAATCCTGTGTTGTTCCTCCCACTCCACTTGACAGCGGGGTGTCTCTCAACCTAGTCAATGAGCGAAAGAGGTCTGTATCTAATATTGAGTATGATCTTTCTTTCCTGATCCCGGAATCTAAATTAGAAATGATCACCGCAAACGAAACCATGAGGTTCCACTGTGCGGAAATAGATAATCTGGCCCTGGACTTTAAGGAAAGTTCATTAAACCTGAAGCAAATGTCAGTTAATGGCAACCCCATAGACCCTTCAGTTATAAACGAGCATATCGTAATTCCGAAAAAGTATCTTCAGGAGGAAAATGTGGTCGAGATTGAATTTATTGCCGGTAATTTATCCCTCAATCGCAACGAAGATTACTTATATACTTTATTGGTACCCGACCGGGCACGCACTGTCTTTCCCCTCATGGATCAGCCTAATCTGAAAGCCAAATGGCAACTATCGCTCGACATTCCTGCTGCCTGGGAAGCCGTAGCTAATGGACCAGTTATCTCCGTTGAGGTGGCTGATAATCGAAAAAAAATCAGCTTTGAACAAACCCGCCCCATTTCTTCTTATCTATTTGCTTTTGCCGCGGGGAAGTTTCAAAGAATGAGCAACCCGGAGGGTGATATGACGATGTATTACCGGGAAACAGATACACTGAAAATACAACGCAATGCACCAGAAATATTCAGTCTTCACCGCAAAGCATTAGATTGGCTGGAAACCTACACCGGAATTAAATATCCTTTTCAGAAATTTGATTTTGCCTTAATTCCCACTTTCCAGTATGGTGGTATGGAACATCCGGGATCGATCTTTTACCGGGAAAGATCACTGATGCTCGATGAATCAGCATCGATAAATCAGGAATTGCGCAGAGCCAGCCTCATTGCACACGAGACCGCCCATATGTGGTTTGGCGATCTGGTTACCATGGATTGGTTTAATGATGTCTGGTTGAAGGAAGTCTTTGCCAATTTCATGGCAGCAAAAATTGTCAATCCCTCTTTTCCGGAAATAGATCATGATCTCCGCTTTCTCCTCGCTCATTACCCGGCCGCTTATGCGGTCGATCGATCGGAAGGTACACATCCCATTCAACAACCGCTCGACAATCTACAGGATGCCGGCTCCCTGTACGGAGCGATTATTTACCAAAAGGCACCGGTTGTCATGCGTAACCTTGAGTCCATCATTGGTGAAACGCAGTTCCAAAAGGGAATACAGACCTATCTGAATAACTTTTCCTTTTCCAATGCCACCTGGGATGATCTGATCGGTATTCTCAGCAAATATTCCGACCTAGACCTCAATCAATGGAACCGTGATTGGGTGAAAAAATCCGGAATGCCGGAAATTAGCATTCAGATAAGTGATCGAATGTTGGATTTTGATTTGGTAAATAGTCATGACAATCAGATATGGCCACAGCAAATAACGCTTTCATTAGACCAGGATCGTGAAAGTTTTATGCTGACAGAAAAATCTCAAATTGAGGTAGATGACAGAAAAATCTCCATCAACAGCAATGGACGAGCATACGGTTATCTGAATTTTTCTCCAGACCTGCAAAAGTATCAGAATGATGATCTATCCCATCCCGATGACTTGATCCGAGCATCTTCGTGGATGACCCTCTGGGAAGCGTTCTTGCACAAAAAGATTTTGCCCCAAGAGATTTATCAGTGCCTATTAATGGCGTTGCCGTCAGAAAAGAACCCCTTAATTCTGGATTATCTCAGCGATATTTTACAGACTACTTATTGGCATTTCATGACCGATCAGAGGCCTCAAATTCAAAAAGAAATTGAATCCATCCTTTTCAAGGGTATGACCCAAGAAACAGATGAGTCACTTCAACGTATATTTTATAATGCGTACTCTTCGATCACATTAAGTGAAGTGGGCATCCAAAATTTACAAAAAATATGGGCCGGAAATCTACCTGCATTTCAATTACCCCTCTCTGAAAATGACAAGATCCGGCTCGCTCTGCAACTTGCCGTGAGAAATACTCCTGATGTCCAGAAAATCCTCAAGGATCAAATGGATTTAACCAGGAACCCTGACAATAAAAAAAGGCTGGAATTCTTAATGCCTGCCCTTTCCTCAGATCAGGGGGTACGCGACCATTTCTTTGAATCTCTCTTATTGGAGGAGAACCGGGAGCAGGAACCCTGGGTTAGTGAGGCTCTTTCCTATCTGCATCATCCTCTACGAGCCCGGCAATCTGAAAAATATATTTTACCTAGCCTGCAAATCTTGCCAGAAATTAAAAAGACCGGCGATATCTTTTTTCCCAAAGCCTGGCTTGATGCCACCTTGTCCGGCCACAGTTCTACACAAGCAGCAAAAATAGTCACTGACTTTTTAAAGGATCATCCGGAAATAGCACCCGATCTTAGAAATAAGATTTTACAATCAGCCGATATTTTATTTCGAAGTACTGAATTTAATGATTGATTGTAAATTAAGTCATCGGCAAGAAATCCTATGCAGGAAGCGTCGGTGCTGCAGTAACTATTGACCAGTTTAAAAACGCGCTAACAAACCCCTTTCAAATCTCTTTCTAATAAACATTTACTGATCGCCCACCGATCATTTATGGTAAACCAGAAAAAAATTGATTCTATAAATTTAGAGGATAGCGTGATAAAGATGGAAGGCAAAATAGTACCCCTCTAGCTGACGAAATAAAGCATCGTTCCTGGAGGTGACTAATTACTTAAAAGAAAAGTAAATGCACGAATAATCTGAAGTGGCTGTAATAGCGTAGATTGATTTACTATCCTTTTCCATCTTCAATGCTACACCACTCCATTAAAATTCCTTATCTCCAAATTCACTCTTCAACAGCTTCATTTGTTTGGATGGCTGATTTAGTTGGCATGAGACTCCCAGCATCACAATGTCTACTTCATAGATATAATTGGTCGTGGTAAAAAAATTAGATCGCACGGTCGTAATCCGTTGTTCATTGGAATCCAGCCAGCCCAAATCAATATTAAGCCATTGTAGCGATATAGCCCACTTACTGTCTTTGAAGGTCTTTCGAAGACTAAGACTGGGATTATAAAATCGCGAATCGCGACCCTGGGCAGTAATTTGTTCAGAAAGATAATTGAATGCCAATGTGGCATGGAGCGTTGGTGACAATGTAAGCAAACTATTCGCATTAATTGAATACATGGTACTGGATGTGTTAATATTCTCTTCAAAAAGTTTACCTTTTATGCGGTAACGGAATACATTTCCACCTAGCGTAATTCTCAGCCATCGAGCAGGATACAAGGTTAATCCAATCTCTGCACCTAATGCTCTTGCTACTCCGGCATTGGTATAAATTCTATTCAGAATCGAGTCGGCATAAATTGTATTAACCCTATTAATAACATTTTTCGTGTTTCGCCAATAAAAATTAATAAAACCCGACTGCTCTCCCCAATTTTTCACCAATCCCAATTCCGTCAGATCAATAAATTCTGGCAGCAATTGAGCATCTCCCTGTTCCAGCGTTTCTGAATGCTCCCGTTCCGGGAAAGGAGTCAATGTAAAAGTGGTGGTACGCTCAATGCGGCGGCTATATCCACCCCTCATAATCAGATCATCCGAGGCCTGATAGTGAAAATTGAAAGAAGGAAAGAGATTAAATTGATCTAATAAATAGGTAGTGTCGGGAACGTCTAACCCAACCTGGCGATCAAAATATTCCAAACGAAGACCAGCTGTATACTTGAATTGATTGGCACCACCCTGCATCTGGCTATAGAGTGAATGAATATTTCTTCGCAAATCAATCCTGTTCGTAAATTCCGGATTTTCCACCCATCGACCAGTGGTAAAATCTTTATCCAAATAGATAAAATCTCCGGGATGCTTTAAAAACCGGTATTGATATCCACTCTCCCACTGCAACGATTTAATTTTTGTGGAATAATCCATCTGAAATCTAAATCCATCTAGAGGATTATAATTGTCATTAAACTGTAATTGCAGTGTATCCAAAAAATTGGGATACGCAAGATTCCTGCTATCCGTGGGACCTCCCAATATGGTGCGTTCATACAAGCTCGATACTTTGAGGTTGGAGGATTCGTTGAGTTGAAATGTATAGTCCAACGAGCCGAGCAAAAAATCGCCTCTTCTCACCCGTAGATTTTCATTATAATAATCCAATTGACTAACTACTTCTCCACCAGAAAAGACATGTCCCGTTTGCTTAAACAAATCCCAATAATACTCAGGACCTAAAAAATCTCCAGCTACAATCCGGGTGCGTTGCTGATTATCATATAAAATATCCGCTGTACGGTACTGAGTTCTTTTTCCGGCATAAAAGCCAGCGCCAATAGACTGTCTGGAATTTGGCGCAAATATAACTGTTGTGCGGCCCGAATAATTTTCCCGGTCGAAACTTCGCTCACCAAAAGAAGGGAATTCAGTCAAAATATCTGCCCGGTAAGTATTTACATAGCCTACCCGTCGGCCGGAGATATCATCTCGCTTATAATCAATACCGGCAGAAATATCCCACTTGTCCTTTTTATAATTAAGCGTCACATCCGCATTATAGCGACGGGCAGGTTCTTTATTGGCATAGGGTTCTATACTGGGTGACCCTAACTGTGCATTAGCTGAAAGAAAAAAACCATCCAAAACACCTTTCCTGGTCTTTATATTGATAATACCTGCCTTTCCATCGGGATCATATTTAGCAGATGGTGCGGTAATAATTTCAATATCTTCTACGGCATTGGCGGCGATCTGACCAAGTATGGCTGACGGTGATGTTTGCACCGGCTTGCCGTTGATCATGAGCACAAATCCGGTTGTACCCCGAATGGAAATCTCTCCTTCGGCATTAACCGATACCGAAGGTAAATTCTTCAGAATGTCCGTTGCACTCCCACCGCGAGTCTGTTCAAACTGATCTGCCCTGAAGACTTGTTTATCTAACCGGTGCAGGGTGGTGATCTCTTTGCCGGTAACCTTTACTTCAGCCAGTGCCGTAGCATTAATCTGGAGTGAAACCTTACCAAAGTCTCTGGACCGGTCGGTGAAAGGTTCGGATACGTATGGATCATAGCCGATAAACTGAGCGACCAGATAGACCGGTCCATCTCCCTTCACCCCTGCCCTAAAAATGCCACCAGAATCGGTGACCACCCCGGATAATAATGTAGAATCTGGCAGACTATAAATGGTAATACTGGCGTACTCCAATGGATCCTCTGTGTTCCGGTCGATGACCACACCTTTGATTACTTGATCCTGCGAAAGGACGATCTGGGTAGTCAAGGTCCAAAAAAGGCTTAGAAATCCGACGAATAACTTTCGTTTCAAATGTCCGTGTATTTTTAACCCGAATTATCCCGAATTATGCATTAGCATATCTGCTGCGGAGCCAAAATGCTTTGATTAATGCAGGTTTAATTCGAAAAAAATTAGGCAATTATGCTCGGGAAGCTTTCACTCCGGAGATCCAAAATGCCGCATTGATCAGCGCAAAATTACTTCATGAAGAGATGGATCAATGGTACTTAGCCGTTTAAAAATGGTACTATTGAAAATAAGTCTTTCGAAATTGAGCGGGAGTAAGTCCGGTGTGCTTTTTAAAAAACTTGACGAAATAGGATGGGTCGTTGAAATTTAAGGTAAAGGCCACTTCTGCAATGGTGTGATCCGTGTGCAGAATGTGCCTTTTTGCTTCCAAAATGACCTGCTCATTAATGAGATCTGAAGCCGAAGCTCCCCCATAGCGTTGACAAACAGCATTTAAGTTCTGAGGAGAAGTATTTAGATGTTGAGCATATTCTTTTACGAGGTGCAATTCTGATGACTCGTTCGATAGTGATTTTTGAAATTGTTCCCACAGATCGTTAGATTTTGAAAGGATTCGAGCATCTACTTTTCCCAATTGGAGAATTTTCGACAATAAGACTTGCAAGTATCCATGTATGATCGAATCCCGGTAAGGTTTACTTTTTAAATGTTCTGACAAAATATCGGAAAACAGGCGATCCGCGGGATAATCTTCGGGAATGGAAAGTCTGGTTTCCCCGTCCAAATTTCTCAAAAGATTAAGAATATTCTGCTCATTGACCGAATCAAAATATTCTTCCTTGAACAGCACTACATAACCTCTTGGAATGGAGGTAAATTGCCAACAATGCATGCGACCTGGTTTCAGAAAATAGATTTCAGGAGGGTCCAACCGATAAAAACCGGTATCAACCCAATGAAATCCTTCACCTTCACACAAATAAATAAGTTCGTAATAACCGTCGTGTTTGTGCGGCTTCGTTCGTTTAATTTTTTCCTTGAA
This sequence comes from Saprospiraceae bacterium, assembly GCA_020437045.1. Lineage (GTDB taxonomy): Bacteria > Bacteroidota > Bacteroidia > Chitinophagales > Saprospiraceae > JABDMH01. The sequence goes on from JAGQWV010000282.1 coordinate 9,557, forward strand.
CCTCGAAATCTTGAACAACTGGTCTTTATCCAGCTTATTCTTTACCGTAATTGCATTTCGATTCATGTTACTTAAATTGCGCTCACTTCAATTTTTTATCAAGGAATTTAAACATCTGATCATCCGTTTCAAGTTTGAGTTGACCGGTCCAACCATGGCCACCTCCCTCCACAATGTACAATTGATGATCAACTTCATTTTCCTCTAATCTGTCATTCAATCTATTAGCCTGAGCAACGGTAACAAAAGGATCTGCATCACCCTGAAATATCAGGATGGGAGGATCATCCCTATCCACATAAGTGACTGGAGACATCTTTCGGAGTAGATTTTGGTCAGGTTCAGCAGTACCCATAAATTCAGCCAAAACCTGCGTTAGAGGTTTTCCATAATAAGCCATAACGCCTTTCATCACCTCCGGACTTAATACCGGCCGAGCCAGCGTAAAATCAGTGACCCCAAAATAACTTACTACCGCCTGCACGAGACTCGAAAATCCTTCGGCCCCACTTTTACCTTCGAGATTATCCCCGGGGTTGGTCAAACCGACCATCATAGCCAGATAGGCTCCCGCAGATTCACCCATAACCCCGATTCTATTTGGATCAATATTCAGCTCACTAGCATGTTGCCGCAAATAGCGCACAGCTGCTTTTGCATCATAAATCTGAGCGGGCCAGCTGAACTCCGGAGCGAAGCGGTATCCAACGGTTACCCCAACATATCCATGCTCCGCAAATTGTTTGATCCAATGATGTCCATGTGATTTATCACCAGCCTGCCAACCACCACCATGAAAAAATAAAAGTGCCGGAAATGGTCCTTCCCCATCCATCGGTTTAACAATATCACATTTCAACTGAATATCTCCTGCATGCCCATAAACGACATTCTCTATGATCTGATCATCACCGATGGTCTGTGCACTTATACTGCATAAAAGGTGGTTAAAGAACACAGCAAAACTCATAAAAATAAAGACCAACACATTCCTTTTCCTCATCTTAACTGCGATTAAAGTCGTCCGAAAATAAGATATAATATTACACACAACTTAAATACTATGGTCACCACAAGATCTTAATGCTACCTCCATTATATTTGTCCAACTAACTCCAGATTCGGTCAACATTCATTACGGCTGTATCACCTTTTGCAAAGCCACAGGCAAGTAAATTAAATCAAGAGTCGTACTATAAGCCACATAAGCCATTTTCCAGGTTGGATCAAATTTAGCTTTAAAAGATCGCAAAGTACGGTAATGCTCTAGTTGCTTTATATTCTCATAAGCCAATTTTATTGCTTTCTCCTGCAAATTTTCAGGATGATCAAGTCCGGACAATGGCACCATTCCAATATTACAGGATGTATAGCCATTTGACTTCAGGTATTCAAACATATTAACAAAGATAAAATCTATGGAACCTCCAGGTGCATCATGTGTCTTACGCATAA
>JAGQWV010000283.1 GCA_020437045.1 Saprospiraceae bacterium
CAGTAAAAATCAACAAGATGAAATACTAGTACATTTTGAAAAAATAACAGAATTACTAAGCAAAGATGACTAGACACAATTTAGCGGAAATCGAGATCCGGATCAATCTCCAACCTGGCGATATTGGTTTCATCATACATAGGCATGCCAAAATATATCATGAAGAATATGGATTTGGAGCTTCATTTGAAAGATATGTCGGGGAAGGACTAATTGAATTTCACAAAAATTATGACCAGCATGTTGACCGGGTTTGGGTTTGCGAGCATCATCAAAAAATAATCGGATTCCTTTTATTAATGCATAGAGAAAATCATGCCGCCCAGCTTCGCTATTTCTATCTTGATCAAGAATATAGGGGAATTGGTTTAGGCAAAAAACTAATGTCCATGTTTATGGATTTTTTAAATAAAAAAGATTATCATTCTGCATATTTATGGACCACCAATGAATTAGCAGCTGCTACATCCCTATATAAAGCACATGGATTCAAATTGACACAAGAGAAACATTCAACAGTTTTTGGTAAACCATTGATAGAACAACGCTATGATCTTACTATATTAAAAGACGAAGTCAAATCAAGCCAAAAGTAGTAGCTTTCGGATATTAATTGCATTACCAAACGTTCACAATAGAAGACTGGAGGTCGTTTTCCGAGTAGAAATAATCATGAAAATAATTACTTCTTTAATCACAGGTTTTTCTTTCCTCTATTCCTGTCTAACATTTGGTCAGGGGTTTTCTTCGCAACAAATTGATTCACTGGTCAACCAATCCATGCAAATGATGCCCCAGGTGGGGATTGCCGTTGCCGTTATCGAAAATGGAAAAATCATTCATTCCAAAGGATATGGCAAATTATCCATTCACTCCGACGAACTGGTTGACGAAAACACTTTATTTCAGATTGCTTCCAACACAAAAGCATTTACGACAGCGGCATTAGCCATTCTTGTCGATGAGAAGAAAATAGCGTGGAATGACCGGGTTATTGACTACATACCTGAATTTACCATGTATGAAGACTATGTCAGAAAACACTTCACCATTATCGATTTACTTACGCACCGGAGTGGCCTGGGCCTGGGAGCTGGTGATCTGATGTTCTTTCCCCCTGGTGCCGATTTTAAGATTAAAGATGTACTCAGGAGCTTCCAGTTTTTAAACCCGGTATCCGATTTTCGCACAAAATATGACTACGACAACCTCCTCTATCTGGTAGCAGGCGAACTGATTACCAGGGTAAGCGGACAGAGCTACGATGAATTTATTGAAGATCATATTTTTAAGCCTCTGAACATGGGTCGAACTGCGTGTAGATACCAGCGGCTCAAACAAAAAGTAAATATTGCAGCGGCCCATTCAACGGAAAACGGCATAGTCCGCGAAGTTGATCGCTACGTAAAAGGAGAAGGACCACTTACTGCCTCCGGAGGTATTTACTCCAGCGTATCAGATATGAGTAAATGGTTATTGCTTCAACTGAATCAAGGTAAATACGGTAAAAACCTCGAGCATAGAATCTTTAATCCGGAGCGACAATCGGAGATGTGGTATCCATATACCAATATTGGTTTTGAGATAAAACCACGACCGTCGTATAGGTGGCACTATGGCGCCTATGGCCTTGGCTGGTTTATATCAATCATTAACAACTATACCGTAATTTCTCATTCCGGTGGTCTTCCGGGAATGTTATCTATGGTAATGATTGTGCCTGAATTGAATTCTGCCGTGGTAGTACTGACCAATAGTGCCCCTGGGGGTAACAGCTACAGTACAATTAGCTCTGCTATAAGAGACAAATGGATTAAAAGAGACCGTTGGGACTATTTAACTAATACCAAGCAACAACTCGAGCTGGTTGCATCAAATGTAGATTCGGAACTCGATCAAGTGTGGAAAACGGCTACTATTTCCAATATTAAAAAACTTCAAGCAGATGTTTATCTCGGCACCTATGAAGATAAATGGTTTGGTAAAATTAATATTGAAAATCGCGATGGTAAATTATGGTTTCAATCACAAAGATCACCCCAATTAAATGGTGAAATGTTTCAATACAAACAAAACACTTTCGCTATTAAAATGAGTTATACAGGTATGCCGTGTGATGCCTTTGCCACTTTTGAATTTGATCAAATGAAAATGCCAATTAAAATAAAGATGAAAGGAATTTCTCCCGATATCGATTTTAGTTTTGATTATCAGGATCTAAATCTGGTGCGTGTAAATCATTGAAATTATTTAACTCATTTCTTTTCAATAGCTCATCACATAATATATCATGGTCCAGTCTTTTCTGAAAATATGGCTGTTTACTTTCATAATTATCAACACAGATGCTCAGGTGCAATTTCCACTAAGGATTAGTGATGACAGTCGCTACCTTATCGATCAAGGCGACAAACCATTTCCGATCCTCGGACGCACCGCATGGTTTATCATATCTCAGCCGGAAGAGGGATACAAGAAGTTTATAGAAAATTCCCTAGACCATGGTCATAATGCTATCGAATTTGCAGCGATCACGCACTGGCCAACTGGAAATCATGCCCCGTACAATGGAGAAGGAACTTTGCCATTTCTAAGAACACTTGACGGGTCCGACTGGGACGGCAGGCTTGTTTATAATTTAATTGATACGGAGGCTCCCGACTTCACGACACCTAATGAAAAATATTGGCAATATGTAGACCGCTTTCTTTCATACTGCGCCGACAAAGGAATTCTGGTATTCATGTTTCCTGCTTACACCGGATATGAAGGACAAGAGCAGGGATGGATGAGAGAAATGGTGGCTAATGGTAAGGAAAGATTAAATGCATATGGCACATGGATAGCAAATCGATACCAGAAGCAGAAAAATATTATCTGGATGCTACAGGGAGATATGGGTAAATTTAATGATGAACAAAGAATCGCAGAGCAATCACTAATCGATGGATTAAAAAGCGTGCAGGATCAAAAATCCAATCAGTATACCGCTGAATCACACAGTGGTGAGAACGCAGCAGATAATCCAATTTTCGGTGACGAAATGACCATAAATGGGGTATATACCTGGGAATTAAAAGTTCCTGTACCTTATCTGGCCCGAAAAGCCTATGCCCATGAGCCTCCCATGCCCGCCTTCCTTCTGGAAGAACCATACGATGAAGAGGGACCGGATGGCAACAATTTTAATCCCAATGCAACTCAGCCCGTGCGACGCTTTCAATGGTGGGGATGGCTATGCACCATTGGCGGATACATTTCCGGGAATGGTTATGTCTGGCCATTTATTGATCCGTTATGGCAACAACATTTAGACACAGAAGGTGCTTTGGATATGATGCGGCTCAACGGGTTTATTAATTCCGTGCAATGGTGGAAGTTAAAACCTTCCGGCTTAAATGGAATGAAAGATATCATTGTAGATCCAATGAATGTGGACACTTCAGAATCGTACGTTTCTGCTGCCGCCGCAAATGATGGTTCAACCATTATTGCATATATACCGCCAGCTTATAAAGGTAATAGGATCACAATAGATCTGACTGTATTAAGCGGAACGGGCTATGCCTATTGGTTTGATCCCACTGATGGACAATTTCTTGCCGCCCAATCTTCAACAATAACCAATCAAGGAAACGGTAATTTTCTGATACCTGGCAAAAACAAAGCGGGTGCACGCGACTGGGTCTTGCTTATCCAGACGCAACAACTTGATTAATGGAAATCCTAATTTCTTCCCGTTTAGTTTAGAAAAGAATATTCGTAAATAATCCGGTTTTGACCGGTTTAATCCAGATAATCGAAGGCCCTGCAAAATCAAGAAACCCGAACAGGGCAGGTTCAATTAGTTCCATTACTGTTCGGGCTCGAGGTTGCGAGGGTACATCTTTTTTATGACTCTGTGAAGGATGGAAAAGTTGTCGATGATCAAACTGCCATCACTTCCGCACGATAATCCTGATCTGACAGGTATTTTTGTAATTCAAATGAAGCCAGGTCTTTGATGATAACATCCGGAGCATATGGATAGAGAGCTATTTCTTCTTCTTTGGTCACACCAGACAAGGTTAAAATGGTCGAATATCCCATTTGAATGCCGCCAACAATGTCGGTAGTCATTGTATCACCAATGACTGTCGTTTCTGCGGTAGCCAAGCCGAGTTTTTTTCTTGCGGCACGCATCATAATCGGACTGGGTTTACCCACTGAAAAAGCCGCTCTACCGGTTGCTTCTTCGATCATAGCGACCACGGCACGGATGCCCAGATTATTCCAGCCCATTTTCATCGGGGATGGATCAAGATTCGTGGCGATTAATCTGGCACCATGCAAGATCATGTCTACAGCGAGATTGACCATCTCCAGGGTAAAATTCCTGCCCTCACCTACTACGACGAAATCAGGATCCTTTTCGGCCATAGAAATTCCATTTGCCAACAAACTGGTGATTAAACCCCCTTCTCCCAAAACGTAAGCCGTGCCGTTCGGTTTTTGCCTCGCAAGAAAGGCAGCCGTGGCCATGGCACTGGTAAACATTCTTGATTCGTCTACATGAATGCCAAGTGCTGCCAATTTATTGACCCCATCGCGAGGTGTTCGTTGACTATTATTAGTCATAAATAAAAAAGGAATATCCTGGTCCTGGAGGTTTCTAATGAAAGTATCTGCACCAGGTATGAGATCATTATTGCTATAAATGACTCCATCCATGTCAATTAAAAATCCGTGTTTCATAGTTTCTAATTTTTAGGTTTTCAGGCTTCGCTTAAAGCCTGTAATTTCGGTTGATTCGCTTTTCACCGATGATTGAATAAATCTTCAGCCCTAAAATAATTCCTGTTAAACAGGAGGTAATGGCATTTGCAATAATCATTGGGGTATCATTAATATGAAGACCATAAATAAACCACATGATCGTACCGGCAAACATCATGGAAAAAGTACCGAGGCTGAGATCGGCTGTCGATCGTGATTTGATCGTCTTTAGTGCTTGAGGTACAAAGGCTCCTGTGGTGAGAAATGCGGATATAAATCCGATTAACGCAACTGTGTTCATGTTTTGTCCAAATTTATTTTTTGCTAATTGAGTGCTTGTCTGATTCTGGTTATGTGTCCCTAAAGAAAGGCGGTAGACAGGCTAAGTTCTGGTATGACTTGATTGCACAATAACCATTTTTACTATCGCAAAGATGCGATAGTAAGTCAATTAATACAAACACACATTTATCTTATTTATGTACTTTTTTAACAGAATAATACCGTTAAGGAATAATATTTGTGAAAAATGAACATTTTACAAATAATTTTGTGGTAAATCAAGAAGTGACTGTATGAAATCATCCAAACCAACTCTCGAACGCATCACAAACAATTTTGGAAGTTCTTTTGCTTTCCGCCACTATAATCAACCCTGTGAGGGAAATCTGAAATTCTGGCACTTTCATCCGGAAATCGAAATGGCATATATTAAGAATGGAAACGGCAAAAGGCATATTGGCAACCATCTTTCCTATTTCCAGAATGGAGATTTGGTTTTAATCGGGTCAAATGTTCCGCATTCGGGATTTAGCGATCGACTCTCAGGAAATCAGGAAGAAATCGTCATTCAAATGTTGCCGGAATTTCTCGGTCCGAATTTCTTCAACACTCCGGAAATGCAACCAATTGCCCAGCTAATCAACCGGGCTAACCTTGGTATCTCTTTCTATGGAAGAACAAGAAAACAAGTTGGTCTGCTGCTGGAAAGTATGATCTTAAAAAATCCATTTGATCGGTTAGTTGACTTAATTTCCATTCTCAATGAATTAGCTTTTTCAAAAGAGTTTAAATTACTTAATGCAGAAAAAGTAGTTCTCGAAATATCTCCGCGGGAACAGGAGCGAATGACCACCATATTTCAATTTGTCCAGGAAAATTTTACCCGCACTATTACCCTGCAGGAAATATCAGAAAAAGTAAACCTGACCGAGCCATCTTTTAGCCGGTATTTCAAAGAGATCACAGGCAAAACATTTACGCATTTTGTAAATGAATATCGTATTGTCCATGCTTCAAAATTATTAGCTGAAGGCTCCATGAGTATTGAAGAGGTTTGTTTTGAGTGCGGATTTAATAACTTTTCACATTTTACTAAACGCTTTAAGTTAATCACCGGAAAGACACCAAAACACTATCGTGATGAACTGAAGCAAATTCTGCAGTGAGGAGAAACCCAAATAATCGACAAATATCAAAATTTTAGACACCCATAAGTAACCTGACCGGATCTTCCAGCAGTTCTTTCACCTTGACGAGAAATTGCACGGCCTCGCGCCCATCGACGATGCGATGGTCATAGCTGAGGGCCAGATACATCATGGGCCGGATTACAACCTGCCCATCAACCGCCATCGGGCGCTCCTGGATCTTATGCATGCCCAGAATCGCCACCTGGGGTGGATTGAGGATCGGTGTGCTCAACAGCGAACCAAAGACACCACCGTTGGTGATCGTAAAGGTGCCGCCGCGTAGATCATCAATGCTGAGGGTGCCATTTTGGGCTTTGCTTGCTAATTCTTTGATCTGTTTTTCGATGGTGGCAAAAGACATCTGGTCGGCATCGCGCAAAACGGGGACGACCAAGCCTTCCTCGGCGCCGACAGCAATTCCAACATCGTAGTATTGCTTGCGGACGATCTCGTCCCCTTGGATTTCGGCATTGAGTAACGGGAAAGCCTTCAGTGCGCCGATCACCGCTTTTGTAAAGAAGGACATAAAGCCGACTTTGATGCCATGACGCTTTTCAAAAGCGGGGTTGCGGCGTTTACGCAACTCCATAATGGCACTCATATCTACCTCGTTAAAGGTGGTGAGCATGGCCGCGGT
>JAGQWV010000284.1 GCA_020437045.1 Saprospiraceae bacterium
TCTCCACCATCCACGGATTTAACCAACCATACGTCGGTATCATCTTCACCATTAGACTGATCACAATAATTAATGTAAACGGTTCCACGATAAGGACTTTTACTTAGATCACAGCCTGTCACAGGCATACCATTTGCCCTACCAAACCCAGGGATCGTAAAATCCCAACCTCCGATCTGCTGAGCAGCTATAATATCATCATCAAGCCAAGTGATTCCCTTATCAAGTGACCGATCAAAATAAATCCGATCATCATAAGCCCAGGCTACAAAAACTTCACCATTGAGTCCGACACAAGGTACCGCCCCTTCCGTCGTTTGGTCTCCATCCAAACAGTCCCCTTCATATTGAGAGATTTGTATTGCTTCTGACCAACTATTTGCCTGATCTGTAGATCGCGAAAAAAGAATCCGACTGTGATCATTTTTATTACTGCTGCCATATTTATCAAATTCCGTCCAGGTCACATACAAATTATTATTCTTCGGATCCACGCCCAGCCAGTGTTTATCCTGATCAGCAGGTGCCCGATGTCCCGCATAGGAACCTTCGTTCCAAGTGGCTCCACCATCCATGGATTTTTGAATCACAATTCGATCGATCCAACCTGGCCCCATTCTACCTCGGTTGTCAGTATCCGATAGATGTGCGAAATAGAAATTTCCTAGATAATCAGCAATGATCACCGGATCTCCAAAGACACCATATGGAGATTTAACATATTGTAACTTCCAGGTCCTGCCTCCATCTACTGAATATAAAGTCTTATTCAGAACGACACCAGCTACTACATTATCGGTATTTAAGGGATTAATATAAATCGAGGGTTCACATGGTTTATACGGTATGCCGACATTTACGCTATCGATAATGATGTTCGTAAACGATGCCGGCACGGGCTGTTTAGCCAATCTGACTAATGCATTTTGACAGCCTACCATTAATACAAGGCTAAAAAAAAGGAATTTTTTTATCATTTCTCGATGCTATATCGTTGAAATATCCAAGATAACAAATCCCCATTCTCTAGAAACCTTACCTCCCTTTTTTCTCCCAAATTGTCTGAATACGCTATGCAAAACTTCCTTAGTTGGGTCGCAGACCAATATGTAACTAAAGTGTTTCAATTAATAAAAAAGCGACCCGGAAGATTCCGAACCGCTCATGATGTTTTTGTAAAACCGTTAATCTTTTCAGATGAAGGAAATCATCAAATCCTAATGAAACCCTTTAAAGCCAGTGATAATATTTAGCTTTAAACCAAGAGGCAAATGAGGTTGTGACTTCTTACTCACAACCTCTTGCTTTGAAATGAAACCCGTTATGCTATTTCTGGTTCACCAGGGTAAAAAGTGGAGGTTGCAACTACTAAAGCAAACAACCTCTCCGAAAAACCCAAATTGGGCTTACTTACATAGGAGGAAATTCTTAAAGCTCCATCTTCAAAGTTTTAAAAGAGAGGTTGATCCCTTGCGTTCACAACCTCTTGCTTTGAAATGAAACCCGTTATTCTTGGATCGGACTTGGGGTGTATTCCAGTTCCATCTTCAAAGTTTTAAAAGAGAGGTTGATCCCTTGCGTTCACAACCTCTTGCTTTGAAATGAAACCCGTTATTCTT
>JAGQWV010000285.1 GCA_020437045.1 Saprospiraceae bacterium
GTCCCGACATCAATCGTCGGGGAGACGCAGAAGTGCAACCTGCCCACCGTACAAGACTTTGGCAGGCGGGTAAAGACCGGTTCTCCATCGGTTTTTGAGGATGAAGGGTCGACTTGTGCCCCAGACATAAGCGAGTGAACCACTTGTGGATGGGAGAGCATGGTCATCATCATGCCCGTCTGGCAGGCCATGCCGGACAGGCATCAAAAATCGATGGAGCTTACCCTGAACAGGTTGAAGGGTGCCCGTATTTAAAGCTATGCTGTCTCCTAATATAAAGGCTAAGGCATATTCCCGTTTAAAATATCATGCTCTAATTTCAGGCGTATTTTGCTACAGTTAGTCTTGTTCTGGTTCTTTAATTTTGGACCGCGATGGCATTAGACACTAAGATGGCATCCGGGTCAGGAATGTTTATTAAATTACGGCATTCATTGATTATTAAAATTCAAGTGATGTCAAACAAGCAGGCACCTTTGCTGAATTTGATTCTATGTTTACTCATCGTTTCTTTTTTAAGTCAAATTCAGGCGCAAACCATGACAAAAATTTCCATGTATGACGATATTCCCAATCAAGAAGTAGTCATCAAATTTGGAGACCATCTCTTCACAAAATATCTCTATCATGACGATATTGAAAAGCCCGTTTTATATCCTATCTATAGTCCACACGGCAAATTAATTACCCGTGGCTATCCTTTACTACCGATTCCAGGTGAACGTACAGATCATCCCCATCATTTGGGTTTATGGTTTAATTATGGCAATGTAAATGGATTGGATTTTTGGAATAATTCCAGTGCCATTGATCCGGCAAAGAAGGATGAATATGGCGAAATTCGGCATCAGACAATCATCCGGATGGATGAAAACGGCGATGAAGGTACCTTGGTCACATCCGCTAACTGGGTAGATTCGAAACATAATATCCTACTTTATGAGGACACACGGCTGCATTTTTCTATGAAAGGCAATACCTATGTCGTAGACCGCACGACAACATTAACTGCAAAAGAAGATGTACTGTTTGAAGATAACAAAGAAGGTATGTTGGGACTGCGGGTTACCCGGGCTCTCGAATTACCGGCAGACGGACCGGCTACATTTACGGATGCCCAGGGAAACCCCACCACGGTGAAAGTATTGGACAATGCAGGAGTCTCTGGTGATTATTTGAGCAGTACCGGTTTGACTGGAAATGATGTATGGGGAACGCGCGGTGAATGGGTTCGACTCAGTGGAAAGATCGATGGCGAACCCATTGCCGTTGTAATGATAGATCATCCCGATAATCCTGGTTATCCCACACACTGGCATGCTCGCGGATATGGTCTCTTTGCGGCCAATACATTAGGACAACATGCTTTTAACAAGGATTTGCAATTGAATTTCAAATTGAAAAAGGGAGAATCTGCCACATTTCGTTATCGGGTTTTATTTCATGATGGTTCTGAATTAACTTCTGAACAAATAAAAGAATTTCAAAAGGACTTTATTAAGGAATGATTCGTCTGTTTTTTCTTCTGGCATTTTTGATAGGTTTTCAACCGGTTAATCCTGAAGAACCAGTCCTAAGAACGCATGCACACAATGATTATCTGCATGAACATCCTTTGTACGATGCTCTTTCTTATGGATTTTTAAGTGTCGAAGCGGATATCCTGTTGCATGAAAATAAGTTGTATGTAGGCCATGATCAAATTGATCTTCGTAATAAATCTTTGGTGACCCTTGAAGATCTCTATTTAAATCCATTATTCGAACGGTTTAAGAAAAATGGCGGAACTCTTTATCCAAACTATCCGGGGATTTTTTATTTGTGGATAGACATTAAATATGATGGCAAAGAGGTAATTAAAATTTTAAATAATTTAATTGACCCTTATAGGGAAATGCTTTATAGTACAACCGATAATCCTGGTGGAAAAGTACAATTGATTATCTCCGGAGATCGGCCTTATGATTTGATTTTAAATGACCTTCATTCTTATCTTTTCCTGGATGGGCGACCTAAGGACTTGGACGGAAACTATTCATCAGAGAAAATGCCATTTATCAGTCAGAATATTCATCAGATTTGTCAGATTAATAACCAGGGAAACCTGGAGGCAGATGAGTTTAGTAAGCTTCGGGCTATGGTGAAAGAATGTCATCGGCAGCACAAGCAAGTTCGATTTTGGGCTACACCAGACAATGAAGTAATGTGGCAACAACTGGTGGATGCCAATGTAGATCTGATTAATTCGGATGACCTGGCAGGTTTATCTGATTTTCTTCGGAAGACTTAAATTTTTCTTTTTAGCATTAAAATTCTATGATTCTCTTTTTTCGCAGATACTTTTTTCTTGTACTACTGCTGATCTCATGCAATCGTAACGAAGAAATAAACCATGATCAATCAGCTTCAGAGGATCCGGTTGATTTGGTAGATCCCCTGGTGGACGCGGCAAATTCCCGTTGGTTTTTCTTTAATTCAGCAACCAGACCTTTCGGCATGGTGAATTTAAGTCCTGATATGGTCATTAATGGAGCCTGGAATTCCGGCTATCGATATCATGTGGACAGTATCCGTGCTTTCAGCCATATACATGCATGGCAACTTTCCGGTATACCGGTATTTCCTACGGTAGGTCATTTTAAGGGGCACCTGGGAGCTGATGTATATGCCTCCACTTATTCGCATGAACGGGAGACCGTACGTCCAGGCTATCATCAGATTTTTCTGGACACCTATGGAATTGATGTGGAGTTGACATCAACAGACCGGGTAGGATTTCATCGCTATACCTTTCCAGCAGCAGATTCCGCATTTATCCAAATTGACTTATCCACATTTTTAGGACCCTGCGATACCGATAGTGGATTGATACGAAGAGTGAATAATCAATCATTGGAAGGTTATGCAGTAATGGGAGCTACGCGTCGACGTCCGTATCCAGTAACGGTGTTTTTTGCCATACAATTTGATCAACCTTTTGACTCGTTTGGGGGATGGAAGGACGGCCATATTATGGGTAGAGGAGACGAGATTTCCGGAGCCCGTATCGGTGGGTTTATTCAATTTAAAACGTATACTGGTGATCAGCGATTGATGAAAGTGGGCATCTCTTACACCAGTATAGAATCTGCCAGGAATAATATTGAACAGGAATTGAGTGGTTGGGATTTTGACGAAGTGCGAACTGCTTCAAGACAAACATGGAATGAATGGTTGGGAAAAATTAAGATTAAAGGGGGTGATTTAATCCAACGTCAGCGATTTTATACCGACCTATGGCATGCCTTACAGGGAAGAAGAATGATCAATGATTATAATGGCAGTTATCCGGATATGACCAGTGGCAACCTGCGGATCGGTCAAATTCCATTGGGTGAAAACGGCAGACCGAAATTTAATCATTATAATTCGGACAGCTTCTGGGGAGCGCAGTGGACGATCAATACCTTGTGGCAACTGGTGTATCCAAGGGTTGCCGAAGAATTTGTCCAGTCTATGTTGTTAATGTATCAGGATGGGGGATTGGTTCCCAGAGGTCCATCGGGTGGCAATTATACGTATGTGATGACGGGTGCTTCATCCACCCCTTTTGTGGTCGCGGCTTATGAAAAAGGCCTGAAAAATTTTGATGTAGAAATGGCTTATATGGCTTTACGCAAAAACCATATGCCAGGAGGCATGATGTCAAAAGCAGGATATGAACATAATACGAATATTGGTGGCGGTTTGGAATATTATATCGATCGGGGCTATATTCCTTATCCATTGCCAAATGGAGGTAAAGGATACCATGAAAGTGGATCTGGACAGACACTTGAATATGCATTTCAAGATGGTTGTTTGGCGCAAATGGCAAAGTCATTGGGGCATATTGAAGATTATAAATATTTCACGGAGCGGTCTAAAAATTATCGAAATATCTGGTATCCTAAAAAGGGGTGGATGTGGATTAAAAATGAAGCCGGACAATGGAAGGAACCTTTCGATGAATTATTGTATGGAAAGGGCTTTGTGGAAAGCAATGCGGCACAAATGTCCTGGTTCGTTCCCCATGATGTGGCTGGCTTAATTAGTCTGATGGGTGGCGATAGTGCGTTTGTGGATAAACTCAATAAATCATTTACGGAAGCAGCCAAGCAAGATTTTACTTCCGGTAAAGCCCATAGCAGTGAAACGCATGAAGATTATCGACGTACCTACATTAATTATGGTAATCAACCGAGTATGCAAACGGCTTTCTTATTCAATTATGCAAAAGCACCATGGTTAAGTCAGTACTGGAGTAGACAAGTAGTACAAAAAGTATACAGTGATTTGTCTCCGGAATATGGTTATAGCGGTGATGAAGACCAGGGCCTGATGGGGTCATTGGCCGTGCTCATGAAGATGGGAATATTTTCGATGAATGGAGGTGCCTGCGAAAGGCCTTTTTATGAAATTGGCAGCCCTATTTTTGATGAAATTAAAATTGACCTGGACGCAAATTTCTATCCAGGAAAGGAATTTATTATCAGCGTGGAAAATCAGGCGGAGGAAAATTATTATATTCAAAAGGCGACCTTGAATAGAATGCCATGGGAGCGATGTTGGATATATCATGATGATCTGGTAAAAGGTGGTGTCTTAGAACTTAAAATGGGATCATCTCCTAATCGAAATTGGGGTATAACGGAAGTTCCCCCCACTTATTAGACTGATCTTTTGGTTGCAATCACATTTCTATTTCCCTAGGAGACCGTTGAAATACTCAGTTTGATGCTGTAGCCGTCAATCGTTGTTTTTTGACGAGGCGAGACGAAGGAAGAT
>JAGQWV010000286.1 GCA_020437045.1 Saprospiraceae bacterium
GTCGGGGAGAGGCAGAAGAGCAACCTGCCCGCCGTACAAGACTTTAGCAGGCGATAAAATCGGTTGCTCCATCGTTTTTTGAGGAGGAAGGAGCGATTTGCGACCCAGGCACAGCGAAGATCTGGTGGATCTTCGAGCGAGTGAACCACCAGTGGTTGGGAGAGCATGGTGAGCCCGTCTGGCTGGACATGCCGGACAGGCATCAAAAATCGATGGAGCCTGCCCTGAACAGGTTGAAGGGTGCTGGTATTTATAGCTATGCTGTCTCCTTATAAAAAGCCTAATGCATTTTGCCGGTTCATGAAGAAATTTAGGAGTCTATCGAATGACGGGACGGAAAACGTATAAGCATAATAGCCCATGGGTGAATCAACGTTAGTTCAAAAAAAACTCGTAGCGTGTGCTTATTTAAAACAATTTCATTAATTGCTCAGGGCCTTGGAGATAATCGCTAATTTCACTTACTATTAGGATTATTTCTAAAGATATATGTCTTATGCAAAAACCTTTGATATTAAAGAATTTGGATGAAGTCATGGAGGTCCTGGGACAGATTAAAAGAATGGATGAAATTGCGATACAGGGAGATTGGGGGCTCGATCAAAACCTTGCACATTGTGCCCATAGTATTGAGTTTGCTATGTCTGGTTATCCGGTTGAGAAATCAAGATTCTTTCAGCATACCGTGGGCACATTAGTATTTCATTATTTTGATTCCAAAGGTTTTATGCGTCATTCAACCAATGAATTTATACCGGGGGAAGCTCCCATTCCGGTTGAGAAAAATGTAGATGGACTTGATGCATTGGAAACGGTGATCCGTAAATTCGATGTCTGGGACAAACCTTTGTATCCGCATCGATTCTATGGCAGACTAACCAAAAAGCAATATGCCAGAGCCCATGTTTTACATATATGTAATCACCTGGAGCTTATTAATAATTTATAATTCGGAAATAATTTTTTGGAGAAATTCACAAAATAAATTCAATTGGAAATAAAGCCAGCCACCGAAGCGGATATTCCCGCAATCCTGGAAATTCTCAATTATGAGATTTTGAACTCAACGGTAATCTATGACTATGAACCCCACTCATTGAAGATGCAACTCGATTGGTTTCACAAAAAACAAGAAGAGCAAATGCCGGTCATCGTTGCTGTAGAAAATCACGAAATATTGGGCTTTGCCACCTTTGGTATCTTTCGACCAAAAGTGGCCTACCAATTTAGTGTTGAACATTCTATTTACTTGTCTAAGGATTGTCGGGGGAGGGGAGTCGGTAGCATGCTGATGCAGGAATTAATACATCTGGCCAGACAAGCCGGATACCATACGATGATTGCCGGAATAGATACATCAAATAAGATGAGCTATGATTTTCATAAGAAATTGGGGTTTGTGGAAGTTGCTCATTTTAAAGAAGTGGGATATAAATTTAATCGATGGCTGGATCTGATTTTTATGCAACTTTTTCTGGATAAATAAGCAGTCTTGTTCTTAAAGGTAACTTGTTTTTATTTACCGAGTTATTATTTCTAATTGTTTTATTTGAAAAATTATACTTATGGGGGGGGTAAAAAAGACCCACAAGTGATCACCAAGCATGGCAAAAAGCGAAAAAACCATATAGCTATCTGTATTGGTGATGTGTATTTCATTTACCCACTAAAAGTGAATAAAACCTTTATTCTTTTTTGAGAATCTCGATATTAAAGGGCAGAATAAAAACTGAATTTTTGGGCTGATACCAGGTTTCCAGCCGATATCTTCCGGCGGGAATATAGATGTCTCTCAGCGTGATTTCTTTAGTGGTATCTGAAGTAATTTGTTTGGTGTATTCCATAGGTTTTAGATTTAGGCGAATAGCGCCCTCTCCAGATAAATTATGCAAAAAATAATACTTGAAGTTATAATAACCGGAAGTGGCAACTTCAATGTCCCAGTATCCATAGATCTCATCTTGTGCCCAGATGCCCGGTTGACCTTTCGCATCGTTCCTGTTTAAAAGCGTGGGGTTTTCATGATGGTCTCCAATAACGATGACCGGGTCGGCTTTTATATTGCGAACAACATCATTGATCCAGGCATCCAATTTTTCCTTTAATTTTTCGGCTTCTTCCGGCAGAGAATGGATCATATTGTTTTGCTCAAAAGGATCATTAATTATATTGTATAATTCAAACTCATCAATACCAGCGTCATAATCTACTTTTCCTACCAATTTATAATCACCTTGACGGATCGCCATGTTTTGATAAGGTGTGAAGTATCCCCTGGTCCAGTGATGATAAATGACTCGCTCTGCAAAAGGTTGAGTATTTTTTTGAAATAGTGATGTCAAACTAATTCCATCGATATCATGTTGGAAATTTAACTGACAGATATTCATAATAGTCGGAAAAATATCCATGTGGGCCGTGGGTGCGTTAATGCGTTCCTGGCCGTTTTGTCGGGGATAGACAATTAATGGTACCCTTACGCCACCCTCATATACCGTGCCTTTGGTACCCCTGAATCCAGCGGTGTATCTTCGCTGTTGAGGTCCATTGTCGGTGAGAAAAAAGATCAGTGTATTTTCCATCAATCCGTTTTCTTCCAACTTTTTCAGTAACCGGTTTACATTGTCATCAATGTTTTCCACCATCGCATATACTCGTCTTGCGTCTTCGCGATCTTTATCGGTCATAGAAGGCATTGGATATCCTTTTTGCGAGAATACGGTTGATTCAAGCGGGAGGTCTTTGTATTTTGCATAGTATTCATCCGGTACCTGCAGCGGAGTATGTGGTGCGTTAAAAGGCAAATAGGTGAAAAATGATTTGTCTTTATTTTTTTCTATAAAATGAATGGCCGCCTCGGTGAAGACATCTGAACAGTAACCTTTGGTTTTTACCAGTTGATTATTTTCCCATAGGGTAGCATCAAAATAGGAGTTCTCTTCAAAATAGGTATTCGGGTCGCCCACTTGAGCCATACCTCCGGCATTATGTACCAGAGATTCTTGAAAACCTTGCTCGGAGGGGCGATTGGGATAAGTGTCACCCAGATGCCATTTGCCAAA
>JAGQWV010000287.1 GCA_020437045.1 Saprospiraceae bacterium
TGCCATTGTCTGTGGAGCCTGGCATACCCCTGCATTAGCCGATCTTTCGCAAATCACTCGTACTGAAGATGAGAGCCTGCTAAAAGGATTAAAAAAAACCAGCGCCATATACACTTGGATCCCCTGGTCCTATAGCAGAATCTCCAGACATACTGGCTACACTTCCGGGGTGATCTCACCCTATTGGTACGAAGCATTATTTGAAGATCCGGATACTGCCGTGGCAAGATGGATGAGTAGAACCTCAAAAATTTTACATGAATTAGGACACATTGTCTCACCGGCAGAGTCTATAGATAGCACCAGATTGGCTGACCAACTTGCTAATATCCGGCACAAAGCCATGCCCGGACTTCCAGAACTCTTTGATGCTGTCACAACAGTGCAAATCAAAGGGAATCAAGAGATCCTTCATCAGCTGGAGACAAAACTTCTGGAGGGAGAAAAAACAGGTTGGGTATCCGATCAGGTACCCTCCGTACCCTTACTCCGGGATCTTGAGAATGAGTTAAAACGGGTGAAACTTGCACGGGACTGGAAAAAACAGGGTATCATTGAAAAACATTTTGATCTCCGAAAGCCCCAACACCTCGAGAGTAGCCGCCTGCTTCACCGTATGAATCTTTTGGGGATCAGTTGGGGTACCCCCAGGGATCCCGAACATAATCCACTGGGCACTTTTCATGAATATTGGGATTTGGAATGGCACCCGGAATTCGAAATTCAGGTTATCGAAGCCAGTATGTGGGGCAATACCGTAGAAGAGGCCGCACTGGAGTATATCAAAAGCCATTTGATCCAGGAGGATTCTTTTGAAAACCTCGGCATCCTTCTTTATCAGGCACTCCATGCCCATTTACCTGTTCTTGTCAAACCCATTAGCGACAGGATCAGCGAATTAGGCAATCTAACCGAAGATGTCATGGCCCTTATGAAAGTGATCCCTCCGTTGATTTGGTCCTTAAGGTATGGTGACACCGCACAAATTGATACGAATGGAATTCTGGTTTTAATAAATCAACTTTTTCCCCGCTTATGTATTCTCCTTCCACCCCATTTGGTCAATCTTGCTGAAGATGTCGCAGAAGAAACATTCAGCGCTCAGAATAGCCTGCATCAGGCGGTGCAGCTCCTCAATGAGACCGATTACGAAGCTATCTGGATACGTACGCTAAGCCAAATTGCAGAGACCACCAATGCCAGTGCCAGGGTAAAAGGAAACAGTATACGCTTGTTAGTGATCGGTCGACAAATCACGGAAGCGGACCTTTTGAGATTGGTTCAATTTAATCTTTCTTCGCTTCTGGATCCTTTTTACCCCTGTTATTTCCTGGAGGGATTACTCCATGGAGGCGGTTGGCTGATCATTCATAAATCCTCTTTGAGACAAATCATTGATGCCTGGCTGTTAACCCAGGATGAAGAAACTTTTATGAGTTACTTACCGATTCTACGTCGAGCATTCAGCACTTTTTCCCTGGAAGAAAAAGAAGCGATCTATGACCTTTTGTTTTCTGGTAAGTTTGTTGATGAGGTGGTGAAAAAGTATGATTCCAATCGAAAACAGAAAATAGTAGAAGGTGTGCGAAATCTGTTAGCCTGACTAAACCTGGAATATGCATTAGGCTTTATATTACGAGACAGAATCCTAATACATAATCCAGGAATAATCAGCTATGATATTCTCATGATCTACTAACAATAGACTCAGTCGTTAAGAGACCTTACTCGTACTATGGTTCTTGTTCATTCAAAGGAAAGAATAATTTCGATCTACTCCTCTTCCAGGTGATAGTCTTCTCGGATCACAGATTTAGGGGTATCATCCTCATGTTCGACATCAGGCATGTCTTCTTCATCTTCAGAAATGGTCAGCCAGAAATTATTAGCACCTTCTCCCTGTACTAATTTCATTTTTTG
>JAGQWV010000288.1 GCA_020437045.1 Saprospiraceae bacterium
AAGAAAGGTTACAATTAATCGGCCTTTACACGAAGTATACGAATATCTTCGATTTATCCGAAATCAAGATCAATGGTCTAAGTGGAATCGGCTGGATCCAGAGATGAAAAAAACGTATACTGGAGAAGATGGTAAGATTGGCTTTCGGTCGGCCTGGGAAAGTGATCATAAACAGGTGGGAGTTGGGCAACAGACCATCACAGCTCTCGAAGAAAATGCTGCGGTCTATATCAAATTGGAATTTTTAAAACCATTCAAGTCTGAGTCAGATTCTTACCTCAAGACAGAGAAGGTAGATGATACTACTACGGATGTGTATTGGGGATTTACCGGAGAGATGAATCCACCAATGAACGTAACACTATTGTTTATGAATATGGATAAGCGGGTAGGTGCAGACTTTGAGGAAGGCTTATTGAAGCTTAAGGAAGTGCTGGAGCAATCGTCATAGATACTACGTTAGTTTAATCCAGTATTGCACTATACAAATGCAAGAAATTACGGCATAGGAACTTTAAATAGGATACTCCTTACGATGAAAAAGTAAATACTCGTAGCTATGCTCCTCAGATAGAATGTGATAAAAAACATGTTAGAATACCAGCTCTTTTAGCCCTATTTTTTTTTTGAATTCCGTTTGTCTTATTGGTAGTATACTTTTATTATTGGTGGGACGATATCCTAGATTATCAAATATTCATGGGTTATTTGTGGATATGGTGCTTGGGATTGACACTTTATAGGCGTATTAAAAAGGTAATTAGATCTACTTTTGAATATATGATGGCAATTTCTGGGCTTATTTTGAATGCAATATTTATAATATTTTCACCCTATATTTTCAGTTGATTTTTTCTGAAAATACTGACAATAATAGCAAATTAAAGAAGACTGTTTGTGAATAACTGGAGTATGAACCATTTTGTCCTGCCATACTTCGACTCCGCTCATGGAGATGCTCCCGTTCTATTATCAGCGAAAACCTAACATGGATGATTAACATTCATCGGTCAGATCAAGAATGGTCTACGGCTAAACGGCGGTTAAAACCGCCGATACGAGGGATACAAGCAATTTTGAATGGCAGGAATTTTCCTAGCCGTTTACTACTTATATCGGACACAACTAAAACATAGACTATTTTAATCCTAATCGCAATCTCGGTCTTAGCCTTAATATTAATCTAGCTTTTATATATCCCAATTCACACATGTCCACCTTATAGGGGGAATCCACCTCCCACATAGCTGCCCTACCTTACGAATCTCAGATCTTCGGATACACCATATAGTACTTCGTCGTCGAATGCCTGGTCTGCCCCAGATCGGAAATATCTTCAAAAGGTCTGATGCTGCCGTCTTTCATCAAGAACTGAATCTGATGTGGTTTCCAGTCATAAAACTGGGTCTTTTCTGTACCGGAAAAGATTAGCTGCCGGGCGGTTTCTTCATCGATATCCATTGAACCAACCAGTTGTTTCAAAACAACTGCAGGTTCATCTTCAGGGAAAGGCCGGGTACTCAGACGGCTTCGGAACAACTTTCTTTCCAATATCCCCTTGCTGAGATAGGAAAGCAAAGGGTCAGAAAACATACCATGATTCTTAAGGGCAAATATGACATCACTATCATCCAATTCCAGAAACAAATCCAGAGAATCATCGCCTTCCAATATTTTATGAAAATTCTGAGCACAATCTGGCAATCCCTTTTGCCCAATCATTTTACCCAT
>JAGQWV010000289.1 GCA_020437045.1 Saprospiraceae bacterium
ATAACCCATGCGTTGATCTACTAGGGGCAGTTTTCCGCTTGTCAAAATGTCTGTAATCTTATAATCAAGTATAAATACTAGAAGGGATAATTGATAGCAAAATTCCAATTTATGACCTCATTGAGAGGAGGGGAGTTTCTTAAAGCAGAATAGCTACCGGATTCATTGGGAAATGGATTCCTGACTTTCAATCCAACATCAAGGATAATCTTAAAATAGTCTGCATCAAACCTCATTCCTGCTCCTGATCCCAAAGCTATTTGACGGATAAAATTTTTGGAAAAAACACTTCCCTGTCGTTCATCCTTTCGTATGGTCCATATGTTTCCCGCATCAAGAAAGAAGGCCCCTTCGATACGCCAGAAAATATCAAATCGATATTCAGCATTCAGCAAAATCTTAAGGTCACCTGTTTGAAAAAATGGATTATTTCCGCGTCGGGTGGCGGTACTGTCCTGATAACTTCCGGGGCCTAGTTCTCTAATCCTCCAGGCACGCATACTTAGTGGACCGCCAAGGTAAAATTGTCTGACAAAGGGTATGACGTTGGAAGTGCCAAAAGGCGTCCCAATGCCGAAATTTGCACGGAAAGCCAAAGCTTGTTCGCCGACTAACTGTTTATATAGCCTTCCGTCAACCTCCAATTTAGCAAACTGGGCAAATGTCCTATCTCCGATACGAAAAGGAGTCCTGAGCCCGTTAGCAATCAAATTAGCCAGGTAAATTTCCGTACCACTTACCTCAACGGAAGCGATAAAAGCCGAAGATAACCCTCTGGTACTCTGAAGCCGTTCAATGGTATAATTTAGTTTGTTGAACAGGAAGCTCGTAAAGAGCTGTGGAGCAAATGATTTCCTGGCAAATGTTTCTTCCGAATACAGGGAATCAAACTGTGCTCTTATGGTGGGGTTAAAATAGGTGATCGAAGGATGGACCACTTGGAGTTTCTTTCTAGTGACCGTAGAAGTAATGATCGACCTGAATCCGTATTCAGCGGTCAGAGAATGATAATTAAAGAAATTAAAAAGGTCTACATATTCATAGGTAAGATTGATGACTGAAGTCCCATTCGATCGAATTCTTTCATACTTTTCAGGGGAGAAAAACCTAGCCCGCTTTAAGGCATTATAGAGGCCCAAATAGTCTGCATAGCGAGGAATTTCAAGGGTGTTTGAAAAATTAAAATTCACAGCATTGAAAAAACCTTTCAGCTGTGGATCTACTTCAAAATTCAAATCAAGGATATTTGAGAAGCGTTCAGATCCACCCAGGAAATTGTTGTTAACTAAGCCGAGATTTGTACCAAGACCGATAAATGATTCACTGCTGACAGTAGTTCTGTTTAGTTCAAATTCGGCACTGGTCTCAATTCGTTTGGCTGGGAGTAAATCAATTTGAAAATCGACTTTATTAGATCCATCCTGTCTTGGAAACGTAGAGATGTCTGCAAATTGAATGGCCGGTAGCTGTAGTTGGGTACGCGTAAGCGTTAAGTCTTCACGTCGATATAAATCACCCGGTTTTAGTTTGATGTAATTAATAAGTCTTTCCGGATTGATCCGGTTTTTACTGCCAAAATTCAAAAATTTTATAGAGTCGATTGTAAGTAAAGTAGTGTCCTGGGCGCTGGATAAATCGAAACGATTAAAAACCTTCACTGATCCAACATACTTTTGATTAAATCTACCGTCCTGACCTGGTAAAAGACGAAGTCTCATTCTGACCGCTGCATCAGTCGTGTCAAAAGCCTCCAGTGGGCTAAAATTACCAAGAGAAAGATTGGAAAAGCCTTGCTCCTGCAGATCGTTTAAAATGCGTAGTTTTTCATTATAAAGGTTACTATTGGATACAGCGGCTCCTGGTTTTAAGTAGGTATTTTCTATATTTTCATCCAAATAAGTTTGCACCGTGGAGTCTGGAGCTTGCAACTCATATGATTCGACGCGAAATTGTTTGTTAGGTTTGACAAAGTATGTCACCGAAACTTTCCGGTTTCTTACAGTGTCGGTATACCATACTTCCGGTGTCAAATATCCACGATTAAACAGTAACTCTTTCATAGCTGTTACCGTGGTCTGGGTAGCTAAGGTATCATAGATGCTTGGTGGCTCAACCAGCTTACTTTGAATAAACTTATCAAATTCAGTGGTGTCACCTTTTTCCTGCTGACGGTAATAAAACCAAAGTCGCGGTTTGAAAAAGATGAACGTTCGATCGTTTGGTTTCTGTTGTAATTGAGTCTGTAGCTCATAGCGTAAAATGCTCTTATCAGGAACAGAATCACTGTACACGAACCGGATATTGTTTCGCACAAGAATTTGTTCGTTATCCTTTAAATGTTTTGTAGTGTTGCATGAGGAAAGAAGAAACCCCACACACGCCAAGTATGCGATGTACCTTTGGAAAACGGTAACTTTATTCAATTGAATGATCTCGTATGGAACTCCCTCAAGTGTCAAAGAGTCAAATAAAATTTTTACAATCTCTAAAACTAAAAAAGTATCGACAAAAGTATGGTTCTTTCCTGGTGGAGGGGAGAAAAGCTGTAGACGAAATCTTGAAAGATAATGGACTTAAAATCAAATCCTTATATGCTGTTGCTCCCTGGTTTGAAAAAACTGAACCACAATATCTGTCTAACATATACCAACAGCATACGATTTCCGACCATATACTCAAACAAATTAGTACACTAACCACTCCCGATCAGGTTATTATCGAATGCGAAATTCCTACCGAGAAAGCGCCAGACTCCAATGCTGGTTGGGTATTATTTTTGGACGGAATTTCTGATCCAGGTAATTTGGGCACGATCATCAGGACGGCAGATTGGTTTGGGATAAACTATGTATGCATGGCACCAGGCACGGTTGATGTTTTTAACCCTAAATGTGTTCAGGCAACCATGGCGAGTATTGGCAGATTAAATTTTTATTATGGGGATCTGAAGCAAATCTCAGAAGTGCTCATCGATCACCCGGTTTTAATTGCGGACATGTCAGGAGAACCAATTCAAAAAGTCGTTTCATCTTCTCCGGCTGTCGTTGTCATAGGCAATGAAAGTCATGGAGTTTCAACTGACATTCTAGAAAATCCGGATTATCGGAAAGTGGCCATCAGTCGGGCACCTGAAAGTCGTGCAGAATCACTGAACGCTGCAGTCGCATGTGCGGCCATTCTCTCTATTTTACTATTGCCGGGATAGTGTCCCCAAGCAAAGTCTACACTGCTTATAGTAATTTGTCGAGCGCTGAATCCAGATCATAAGGACTGACATTGGTCGAAGCAATGGTGCCATCTTTTGCAATGAGGAATGTTCTAGGTATCCCTCGCACTCCATAAACGTTGGCAGGCTCAGAATTCCAGTATTTCAGATCGCTTACATGATTGGGCCAGGTAAGCTTATCCTGGGTAATCGCCTGTTTCCATCGCTCAGCTTGCCCCGGACGATCTAGAGAAACACTAAATACTGTGAATCCTTTGTCTTTATACTTATTATAGGCAGAGACGACATGTGGATTGGCCTTGCGGCAAGGACCGCACCAACTGGCCCAGAAATCCAATAAAACAATCTTGCCCTTCAAGTCTGAGAGCTTCATGATTTGCCCTTCCGGATTGGGTAGCGCAATTTCCGGAGCGGGTTGGCCAACCTTTATCACTTCCTGAGCTTGCATCCTGGCCAATTGCTTTTCAATATTATCTAATTCGGAAGTATACATGCTGGTATAATCCGATTCCGGGTATTCCGCTTTTAACCGGTCTGCAACTTTTCGCATGATGTCGATCGTTTCCATGCTTGGTTGGATACCAATCATGGCATAATGCATGGCTGCCAGGGCGTTTGTAGAGTTATCGATCAACTTTGGAATATCTCCAGGACCGATTTCCCTTTTTTGAAGCTTGTTCATATTGGCTAGCATTTCTGTAGCAGCAGGTGATCCCTCGATGGCAAAATCATGTTGGCCAATCTGGTTTAAAGTAGTGTTGATCACCAACTTTCGCTCCGTGCCATCCAGAAAAAACAAAGCTCTCTGCGAACCTACCCTAATACGATAAATTCCTGCTTCCAAAGGTTTCTCCAATTCGATGTTAAACTTACCATTTGCATCAATGGGGGCTTTTTCAATTACCTCCGTAGTCTTCAATTTTACTTTATCGAAAAAGAGCTGTAAGTCCTGAGCATCTGAGATGGTTCCGGAGATGGAGGGTTTGCCACTTCCACCACTTTCACATGCACTGAACATTAAGATTCCAATGGTTAGAGTGATGAGATATTTAAAAATGTTCATCATAATCGTGTTTCTTAGGATCTATTATCCTGATTTCTTTATTTGCTAATCTTTCTGATAAACGCTTGAAGAGTTTCAAGGTTCACATTACAATTTAATCTTACAAACGGATGTCCCTTCTACCTTAGTGTGTAAATGCCCAGGCTTCCCTTCTTATCAGATATATTAGAGATAAGGCAAATATATTAAATCAGGTGAAGATTCGCTAATCATTTGGTTTACGTTAATTTAAATAATTTTTGATATGTCGAATAATTCGGCATATATTTGACGAAAACACAGGCATTGGAAAAATTAATCAAAGGGCGTGGGGCTCAGTTAAATACTCCCGATCCGTACGCAAACCTCTCCAAAGGTATAACCAGACCGGATCAGGAAGATCTTGATATGGGAGCCCATACGAAAAGTAAGTACCTCATGGTACATCCAAAAACGATCGTCAATGAAGTAAAAAGCCCTGATGTTGGAATGGAATACAGTATCAATCCTTATCAGGGATGTGAGCATGGTTGCATATATTGTTATGCCAGAAATACGCATCCCTATTGGGGATATAGTGCAGGCCTGGATTTTGAATCTAAAATTCTCGTAAAGCTAAATGCTGCTGAGCTTTTACGACAGCATTTAAGAAATCCTCGATGGAGAGCTACTCCCATCGTACTTTCTGGTAATACAGATTGCTACCAACCGGCAGAACAGAAATTTAAATTAACTCGCTCCTTGTTACAAGTGTTTCATGAATTTCGCCATCCAGTAGGTATCATCACCAAAAATGCACTGGTACAGAGGGATACGGAAATACTCGTTGAATTGCAAAAGGATCAATTGGTCAAAGTGATTATTTCCGTCACTACGCTGGATGATCAACTCAGGCAAAAAATGGAACCGAGAACAGCTTCTATTAAAAAAAGATTACAGACCATTGCTCATTTGGCCAAAGAAGGTATTCCTGTATCGGTAATGGTGGCTCCGGTGATTCCCGGCATTAATGAGCATGAAATCATGGAAATTATCAGAATATGCTCGCTGATGGGAGCACAGAGCGCCGGCTATGCTATCGCCCGTTTGAATGGGGATGTCGCCACTATTTTTGCCGACTGGCTGACTTTGGCATTTCCAGACCGAAAGGATAAAGTGCTAAACAAGATTTCCGATTGTCATGGTGGTAAATTGAGTGATAGTAGATTTGGGACAAGGATGAAAGGGGAGGGTAAAATCGCAGAATCAATCAAAAATCAATTTCATCTGGCAGTAACCAAATTCATGGGCAACCAAGATCCAGTTAAACTAAACACTGACTTGTACAGCAATAATCGTTCACCACAACTACAGATGGATTTTTGATGTAGTAAACGCCATCTCATGGGCTGGATAAATCATATATTTGAGATTCAGATAAATGATCCAGGTAGTCACTTATGGTAGATAAATCATTGAAGGATTGGGATTTGATCAAGGAAGAATTAGGACCTGATCTTCCACTTTTTACAGCCCGGTTTCAGCATATGCAGAATCCCAGGAACGGAAAATCATTGAAAGCTATCGTCTTGGAAGTGCCCGATACGATTAATGTCATTTGTGTAACTAAGGAATCAGAAATCATATTAGTGGAGCAATATCGCTTTGGCATTGGCAAATTACTGAAAGAACTTCCAGCGGGTCTACTAGAAGATGGTGAAATGCCTTTGGAAGCCGCAAAACGTGAACTTAGAGAAGAGACAGGATACATTTCGGATGACTGGACATTTTTAGGGAAATCTTTCATCAATCCTGCCTATGTTACCAATGCCTGCTACCATTTCCTGGCGATCGAATCATCTTATGAAGGAGGGATTTTACCTGATGAAACGGAGGACCTTAAGGTCCATCGGGTTAAGATTAAGGCAGTTTCAGATCTATCCAACATGCAGATCCTTGAAGATGCTATTGGTAAAGCTGCTTTCTGTGCTCTAGATCAGTATCTTCGAAGCTAAACATCGAATACTGATGACTTCATATGCAGCAATGTCTCTATCTTCATAATGCCTTACCATTTATAAAGTCTAATAAACAGAAGGAAAGATGAACCTACAGTGTACAGATACCATCATGATGATCCGGCCGGTTCATTTTGGTTTTAATCCGCAGACAGCAGCCAACAATTCATTTCAATCTGATGCCGTAGATCTGATGCCGGAAGAAATAAACATGAGGGCACAGTCAGAATTTGACCGGATGGTTGAAAGCTTGCAAGAAGTTGGTGTCAATATCCATCTGGTAGAGGATACTCCAACCCCCGAAAAGCCGGATGCCATCTTTCCTAATAATTGGATCACAACTCATGCGAATGGAGCCATCATTACCTACCCGATGCAATCTCCACTCCGAAGAAAGGAGCGGAGAGAAGACATTATTCAAGGGTTGATGAAAAAATTCAAATTTGATAAGCGCTATTCTCTTGAGTACTATGAAGACAAAGACTTATTTCTGGAAGGAACCGGAAGTATGATTCTTGATAGAATACACAGGAAAGTGTATTCCTGTATCTCCAAACGAACAGATCCAACTATTCTCGATAAGTTCTGTGCGCTCACTGGCTACCGACGTGTTGTTTTTAATGCCATCGATTCATCTGGCATGCCTGTCTATCATACCAACGTAATGATGTCCATAGGTTCTGAGTTTTGTTTGATTTGTCTAGATGCCATTGATAACTCTGACGAACGGAAATACGTGGAAGATCAGCTTAAAGAAGGTGGAAGAAAGATAATCGAGATTTCTGTGGAGCAAATGAACGCGTTTGCCGGCAATATCCTGCAACTGCAGGGCAGCTTTGAGCGACAATTCATAATCATGTCTTCAACGGCCTTTGCAAGTTTGACCGAAAGTCAAATACTGGAGATCCAGGAGTTCGCTACCATTATTCACTCATCTTTGGATACCATAGAATTCATTGGAGGGGGAAGTGCTCGATGTATGATCGCCGAAATCTTTGTTCCAGGGGCAGGCTACGAATTCTAAAGCATGGCTCATGAACGATAAAGTGTAATTATTGCAGATTAACTAGATTTATCTTGAATTATTTTCATAGTTCGGCTCAGTAAGCTGATAAATTACTAAAATTTAGATATGTGGTTTTTTAGGTAGAATTACAATCCCTTAATTTGATACTTTTGCGATATGTTATACCCTGACTTTAAGCCAATAGACTTAACAAAAAGTTAATATTTTAACACAAAAGAATTAAGTCACAGTAGTAATTTTGCGGACGAAAATTTTATATAAAACTACCTATAAACTATGAAGAATACTTTACATGGTAAATTATACCTAATTGTTATGATCATTGTTGCTACGTTTATGTACCAGCAAGACATAACCGCCCAGGGAGTTACGACTTCCTCCATGAGCGGCACCGTAGCAGACGCATCTGGTGAACCACTGATCGGAGCTAACGTCGTCGCTGTTCATCTACCTTCGGGAACCACCTATGGTACATCCACTGACATTGATGGCACCTTTAATATCGCTAATATGAGGGTCGGGGGTCCTTATAAAATCACCACTTCCTATACCGGTTATGGTGATAATGTGATTGAGGGGATTGTCTTAAAGTTAGGAGAGGCCCAAAGACGTAACATAGTCCTGGAAGAACAAGCCATTGAATTAAGTGGTGTCCAGGTGGTGGCTACCCGTGGAGCTACCGGACAGAATGCCGGTGCATCAACGCAAATTACTTCTGAAGAATTGGATGCCTTACCAACATTGAATCGGGATTTAAATGACTTTACCCGACTTACACCACAGGCCAGTACTTCCGTGAGTGGTATTTCTTTTGCCGGGGTTAATAACCGATATAATGCCATTTATATCGATGGAGCGGTAAACAATGATGTGTTCGGTCTTGCCTCTTCTGGTACCAATGGAGGTCAAACAGGCATCTCACCGATCAGTGTCGATGTGATTGATCAGATTCAGGTGGTATTGTCTCCTTATGATGTCACGTTGGGAGGTTTTGCCGGAGGGGGTATCAACGCAGTGACGAAGTCTGGTACCAATACCTTCTCGGGTACCGCTTATTACTTTGTTAAAAATCAGGATTTGGCGGGCAAGACTCCTGGAAAATTAATTGACCGGGTTGGAGGTGAACGAACGAAGCTTGATCAGTTTACCGAAAAGCTCTATGGTGCTTCTTTAGGAGGTCCTATCGTAAAGGACAAAGTGTTTTTCTTTGCTAATGTGGAGATCCAAAGAGATGAAACGCCTGCTCCGTTTGATTTTGGAACATATCGAGG
>JAGQWV010000290.1 GCA_020437045.1 Saprospiraceae bacterium
CTTATTAAAATTATTCAACATAACCCATGCGTTGATCTACTAGCGATTATTATCGCGCCATTCGTATACCCACTTTGCCTGTATTTGCTCAAGGTGTCCTTCACTACAATCATCCCTGGTTCCTTCGAAATTTGGAATTTCCAGTACCCAATCGATCAGGTCGGTAAAGCGAATCCGGTATATTTTACCCTCATTAAAAGCATCACCAAATCTTTCGTACAACTTCATTGCGATATCTTCGTGATCGCTCCAATCGATTGGCATGTCGTCAAAATCTTTAAAAGGCATACTGTTCGTTTTTAATGTTCATGACCAATGATGCGACTTTGGTCGGGAATGGTGACTTCGATTTCTGCGTCATCTTCCAATATGATACATTGACATCCCAGGCGAGACTCCAAACGCGGGTTGATTGCCCTGTCAATAAAGTCTTCCTCTTTGTCGGATATTTCTTCCAGGTAGTCTTCTCCTCTCTCTACATAGATGTGACAGGTGCTGCAAGCACATACTCCTCCACAGTTGTGGTTGAGATGGATGTCATTGTCTTCCGTGATTTCCAGGATCGAATATCCTGATTCTGCATTCTCTATCACAACAGGAGCGATAGATTCATCTTCAAAATTAAACTTGATGGTTGCCATAATCTCTGTTTCTGCTGCTTCGTGCCTATATCCTCTCTGCTAAAACAATTAATTGTTCTTCTTTTTCTGTTTCAAATGGTAATTCCGATACACTCTTGGATGACAATCTTTATTCAATCCATTGATTATAATTGTACCAGGTAAGTTGCCTGCAGAGTATATGGCGCACAAAAGTAGCTTGAATCCGCCTTCTAAACAACAGAAATTTTTTAATGGTTCAACCAAATGGCAAACTTGTGTACTTTACGCTTTATTCTAATATTTGTCTGCAAGTTAAGGACATAGAGCATGCTTTATAAGCGCGGGTAAAACAGGTTTTAACTTTTCAAAGTTGGGCGACTTATAAATATTAATGTTAAATTACCTTTAAGAATCAAGAGTGTGGATCAGATTACAGAAGGCGGTCCGCCGCGAAATTATAAGTTCAAAGAGCTAAAAGTCTATGCCTCCACCGAGTGGTTGGCGGATAATAAAAGGAAGTATAGGCAGGTATTTGATAGATATGAAGTAGCTTATATCTATACGGAATTGTCGTTCTATAACCGGCTTTTTGACGAAGAGGACTGGGATATTTCGGTTCAGTTGAAATGTTTTTCCGTTAATCGGGGCAAGCGAAAAGAGCTATGTGAACTGGCGGTAAACAAGAAGGTCAGCAAATATGACCAGGTCGTTTATCTCCGGGAAGGATGGGGAAATAAGAATGAGGGGACGTTCTGGAAGAAAGGTACCTATTACTGGGAAGCCTGGGTAAATGATCGAAAAGAGGGAACCAAATACTTCTATGTAGAAGATGCCGGTGATCCTGTATTGCATGATTTTAATCCATATCTCGAGCTCAAATCTCTGAGACTTTATGAAGGACCCTTTGATGATCTTTCGGAAGAAGAAAGGCACTATTATAAGGCTTTCAGTAATGAGGAAACCCGTTATATCTATGGAGAATTTGTCTTTAGAAATTTAAATGATGACAACAAATGGCAATGTGAACTTTTTGCCAAGTTTTATAACGGAGCGAGAGAATTAAAGGGTCAGGTTGTCAGGTTGCAAAACATTAAGAAAGATGAGGAGTTTATCACCATCACCGCTGGATGGGGTAGTAATGTAAAAGGGTCTTGGCGAAAGGGGAAATATACACTCGAACTGGTCTTCATGGACCAGCTGCTCGCTATCATTCCTTTCGAGGTACAGGAGGATTTTGAAATTGGGATCCCACCGGTCAAGCTACCGCATAAAAAACAGATGATGGTAATGGCCCCTGACGAAGATCTATCCGAGACCTTTGAGGATGTGCTATCGAAGTTGGATGAATTAATAGGACTCAGCGAATTGAAGAAACGCGTGCGTGACCATGCTAAATACATTCAGTTTTTGCAGTTGAGACGTGATCGGGGTTTTGCTGAAGAAGAAGATATCAATATACACTCCGTCTTTATTGGTAATCCTGGCACAGGTAAAACAACCGTAGCGGGTATGATGGGCAAGATCTATAAGAAAATGGGCTTGCTGTCTTCTGGTCATGTGCATGAAGTAGATCGGGTAGATTTGGTAGGTGAATACATCGGACAGACCGCGCCAAAGGTTAAAGAAGCGATCGAAAAGGCACGAGGAGGAGTTCTATTTATTGATGAGGCCTATTCGCTGGCAAGAACTAATGATGATACGAAGGATTTTGGCCGGGAGGTGATCGAAATCCTGATGAAAGAGATGTCAAATGGGGAAGGAGATCTGGCCATCATAGCGGCAGGCTATCCAAAGGAAATGTATCATTTTTTAAATTCTAATCCGGGACTTAAGTCTCGCTTCAATCTTACATACGAATTTCCGGACTTTATGCCTCAGGAACTGGCAAAGATAGCCATGTATGCATGTGGAAGGAAGGGAGTCAAATTGACCAGAGGAGCAAAATTGAAGGTCGAAGAATTGATTACGGAAGCTTTTCGAAAGCGCGATCGAACTTTTGGAAATGCAAGATTTGTCTTTGACTTGCTGGAGAGGGCTAAAATAAACCTCGGTTTACGCATCATGCGAAAGCGGGACCTCGAGCAGGTGAATATTGATAGCCTGGCCACGATTACTCGGGAAGACGTGGATAATATGGATATCTATCCAGTGAAATTCCGGCCTAAAATTCCTGTGGACAACAAATTGCTGATTAGTTCAATGGCTGAGTTGGATCAATTGATCGGAATGGAACCCATAAAGAAGGAAATTCATGAATTGGCGGAGCTGGTAACCTACTATCGGTCAGTGGGTAAGAGTGTACTGAATTCTTTCAACTTACATACCGTTTTTATTGGTAATCCCGGGACCGGGAAGACGACTGTTGCCCGCATTTTAACCAAAATATACAAAGCGCTGGGCATATTGGAAAGAGGACATATGATTGAAACCGATCGTCAGGGACTGGTTGCTGGTTATGTGGGCCAGACCGCCATTAAAACGGCAGAAAAGATAGATGAGGCGATGGGTGGCGTTTTATTTATTGATGAAGCCTACTCTCTAACGACGGGTTTTCAAAATACCACTTCTGCAGATTTTGGCAACGAAGTTGTACAAACGATTCTTAAAAGAATGGAAGATCGCCGGGGTGAATTTTTTGTATTTGCAGCTGGTTACCCCGAAAATATGGAGGTTTTTCTAAAAGCAAATCCTGGACTCCGGTCGAGGTTTGATAAAATTCTTCGATTTGAAGATTATTCTGTCTCAGAACTTACGGAGATTTCAACTAAGATGTTCAAAGACAAAGGGTACGAACTTGAATTAGAAGCTGCAGATCATTTAGTTGGATATCTTTCTTTTCTACATTCATATCGTGACCGGTATTTTGGAAATGCGAGAACTGTACGCACGGTAGTAGATCAGGCGATCAAAAACCAAAATCTGCGGCTGGCAGCTATGCCTAAGGAACAAAGGACAGATCACTATTTGCTTACGATACAGGATGTGAATGAATTTCAAAGCACAACGGATCAGTTTGTATTTAATAAGAACCGTATTGGATTTCGTAGTACCGATCGATAGGTTGTCAAGCAAATAATCCTACTCTCCATGGTTTTTGCCAATAAGGCAGAATACTAAAATGTTGTTTTTGGAGAATCTCTCTTCGAAAGAGGAGAATACCAAGTTCAAAAAATTCAAGAGACATCTGAACGGAAGACAAGTTTCTGCATTCTTGCCAAGCTTTCTCCATTTCTGATGACCAATGAATATCATGAATCAATACCATTGCATGGGGATCCAGCTTTGGGATGATCATAGTTAAATATTTCATGGTGCCTTCATAGGTGTGATCGCCATCGATAAAAACAAAATTAAGTCTCGGTACCAATTCTAATAAGGTTGGAAGCTTTTGATCAAATGAGCCTACTATCAGAATGGGCTTGTTTTTTAGAGGTGAGCGTTCAATCAACGATCTGGCTATTTCAGCAACAGTGGGATTTCCCTCTATGGTATATAAGATTGCTTCTGGTGCAGCAGCTTGTAAACTCAACGACATAAGACCAAATGAAGTACCCAGTTCTAATATATACTCTGGTTTTTGTTCCATGCAGATTCTATGCATTCCTATCATCTGTGTTGGAGATGAAAGGGAGCGAGTAGCAATATCTGAAACTGTAGGGTTTTTGTTCTTGGATTTCGAGCCGGCACCGAGGTCAAGGGTTGAGACAGCACTGCGATTTTGTAGCAGCTCCCTTCGATATTCGGAAAGAAAAGGAGAGAGATCTGGATTTTTACTGTAATACCATTTGATAATATCCGCCGCCAATGGTGAATGAATGTCGTAAATGGTCTTTGCGTTTCGGTAAAAATGAAAATACCTCTTGAAGGTCTGGATTATTTCCATAAGTGAAAAGTATTAAACCTTTCCTAATTTTAATACTCAAGATACTAAGAATGTATGTCTGCATGTTTAAATACGCAAATACTTTAAGCATGGTGATCAGATTCTTATCCGTCAAGGTATTCATCCTCTTTTTTATTGCGGGGGTAAATGGTCAATCTTATTTCACAGCCATGGGATTGCGAATGGGATCTGATTTTGGAATTACGCTCCAACAAAAAATTGTCGGGCATCTTACTGCTGAAGGAATCGTATCAAGTAGTCCAGTCACTCAACAAACTACGGCTACACTGCTTGTGGAAATGCATAATCCTTTGATATCAAAGAGATTTAATTTTTATCTGGGAGGAGGTTTGCATAACAGATGGCTGAAGGACGCTGAAGGGGATAAGTTGATCAGAAGAGGAGTAACTGCAATCGCTGGTGCGGAAATGTCTCTTGGTCGAATTAATCTTTCCTGGGACTATAAACCGGTATTTCATTTAAATGCTGAATCGCAACCATTTGAATCAGAAACAGCTATTAGTCTTAGGTATGTGTTTGTTAAAAAAATAAAAGGTCAAAAGAAAAATAATTTTCTAAAACAGTCATCAAAAAAGAAGCGTAAAAAAGAACGACTGAAAAATAAACGAAGGAAAGAAAAAGAAAAAAGGAATGCGCAGGGACAAGAAAATATATTCGATAAACTATTTAAGAAGAAAAGCTAATAAGGATGCAGCGAAGCCTTGATGATCATCTACCTACTGCGGCATATCCTCAATCTTGAGATAGTATTCTATTTCTTTTTCCAGGAAAACAAGAGTTTTGTGGTCCAGATACTCCAAGAGGGTATATGTTTTTCCATTATTGGTTTTAGCTAAAAGTGAGTGACTTATTTTCCTTTGTCCTTTAGTATTTACACTCTCCGTACGTTTGACTAATAGTTGTGTAATATTTTCCACCGCGAAACACTTTCGTTTTTGACGGAGTGTAATGGGTCCTATAGAAATACAAATTTGCTGTTGATCAACATAAATGTCTGTATGATTAAAAATAGTTCCTAAAACGTTTCCGATCAGGAAAAGTCCAACCAGGAGATGAACAGAGGTAAATAGGAGTGTCGTATAATTACCTGATGAAAGACCGTTAAAAATGAAAATGGATAAAATCCCATTCCAAAAAATAGTCATTAAAAGTAGGGGCCAAAAACTTTGTCTGGAAGTCCGGTAGTGATCAATCTTAATTTCCATAAAAGTGGGTAGACGCAAAACTTCCAAACCCTCAGGTTGCGTGACCATAGGTAGGCCAAAAGGATCCCAATAATCTTGATCATCATAGGAAAATACATGATTGCAATGATTGCACTTGGCCAGTTTATTCTTTTTATCTAAATCTTCTTCACTGATAAAAGAATGACATTGAGGGCAGTCTATCAATACCGGCAGAGATGAAGTATTCGCTTTTTTAAAGGCCGGTTTCAGGTTTGAATCAGGATTTATTCTATGGTCTTTGTACTTCACCTTTAACGATTTTATCCTTTATGCCAAGATAGGTTTCAATTTCCTGCTCCAGATAGAGTTGTGTTTCCCGGTTCATTCCCCTTACCAAATCAATTACCTTTTTATTGTCTAAAATGGCAGATAACGCATATGCCTGTACACCTTCTTTGTTTTTACCGATTTTCTCGGTATATCTGGTTACATAAAGTTGTACTATTTTCTCTTTTGGGATTTTTATTTTTTGATTATTGAATGTAGCAATGGGAGAATGACGGATGGTGATTCCATCTTTGTTCACCAATATGTGTGTTTTATTAATCAGCGTTGCCAAGAGGTACCAAAGCAATGATAACCCCGTGATAAGATGACCAAAAAAGAACATAATAAACAGAAATCTGCCCTGGAATGCTAAAAAGATGACTAACGGGATCAAGAGAAGATTCCAGAAAAAAGACGATCCGATCAGACTTAGAACCGTTTTTTTTGGAGCTGACCTGTACCAATCTATCACAATGTCCAACATGGATGAAATGCGAAGAACTTCCATGCCATCGGGCATCATCATCTCCGGCCGTCGAATGGGATCTTTATTAATGACATCTTTAATTTCAAACTCATGGGAGCAGTGGCTGCATTTAGCCAGTCCTTGTGTAAGATTTATATCGCCAGCACTGATCAGCGTATTGCACTTTGGGCAATCCAGAAGGTATGGCTTATCCAATTTATATCGAACCTCTGGTGTCTTCTGATGTGTTCTGGAAGTATTCACACGCTAAATAAATTGTACCTGAAGTTAGAAAATCTTACTTTCGCAGCAGTTTCTTCGGACAAATAAAATATAGATCAGATGAAAAATCGATTAGTTCTTAGCCAGATTTTTATGTTATTACTATTGCTGACAGCTTGCGGTGGTGATAAGAAATCGGACTCTTCTGCAGCTCAAAGTATGGAGTCGGATAAGCCAAAAAAATATAAGGTGACTCCCTTCTCTAAATCAGAAAGTTTCCCTGATGCAAAGCTGTCGAATATGACCTATAAAGATGGAAAGTTTAGTTTTGATGTCACAGGTAATACATACAAACTAGGTGAACAGACAGCTGATGCATCCCAGAAAATGTGTGCAAACTCTGATAAGGGCCAACATATTCACCTGATTGTAGATTTTAAACCTTACGTGGCTCAGTATGTCTCGAGCTTTGACCAGGCTGTCGACGATGGACAACATAATATCCTTGCCTTTTTATCGCGCTCTTATCATGAAAGTATCAAAACTGAAGATGCTCATATTGCCAAGCGGGTAAGGGTGCAAAGTGGAAATATTGTTGAGAGTAACGACATTACGGAACCTGCAATTTTCTACAGTAGACCAAAAGGTACCTATGTCGGAGATGACACCAAAAAAATAATGTTAGATTTTTACGTTTTAAATGCCGATATTGGAGATGATTATCTGGTAAAGGTTCAGATAAACGGTGAAGTCACCCTTTTGGATAAATGGCAACCTTACTATATCGAAGGATTACCTATGGGACAATCTACGATAGGTTTAGCCTTAGTATATAAAGATGGTTCTCCTGTTCCGGGGGCTCAAACATCTACGTTACAACAGATTACGTTGATGGAAAACGATCCCCCTGCCAACTAGGCGTTCTCATATCCGTAAGTAGAAGCTGCTCCTGGCACCCCGGTGAAGCAGCTTTTTTTATGTCCTTAAATAAGATGCACCGTTTACATCAATGATAGCCCCCGAGTTCCAGGTTGCCTCATCAGAAGCAAGAAATAAGGCGGTGTAAGCCACTTCTTCGGGTCTGGCTACCCGCTTAAATGGACTCTGACCCCGTATCAATTCCCCTGCCGGACTATCCAATAGATCTTTGACCATGTCGGTCTCAACAAAACCAGGAGCAACGACTCCAATATATATGCCGTAGGGAGCGAGCTTCTGTGCCAAGGATTGGCTCAGGGCATTCAATCCAGCTTTGCTGGCTCCATATGCGGGTTGGTCCGGTTCGCCTCGAAATGCACCACGGGACGATATATTGACGATCCGGCCACCACCTTGTGACATCATTTTTGCACTTACCAGAAACATAAGTCTTGCCGGAGCAAGGAGATTGGTATTTAAAGTCTCATGGAAAATGCGATTCCAATTCTCATAGTCGACTTCATCGATCGGATGTTTTTCATGAATCCCGGCATTATTGATTAGGATATCGATGCGACCATATCGATCTACAACCTTATCAACTAAAGTCGCACAGGCTGCTTCATCAGCTATATCGGCCTTAAAGATATGATGTCCGGTACCTTGTAAAGACTCTAGACAATCTATGGCACGTTGATCATTGTTGTGGTAATTGATTGCTACTTTAGCCCCTCGTTTAGCAAATGCTTCCGAGATAGCTGCTCCAATTCCCCGACTACCTCCCGTTACCAGTACTACTTTATTGGAAAAATTCATTTGTTCCTGTTTGTTTTGATGAAAGTAAGGAACACACTACATCCGGAAAACAATTCCTATCGTTTTTTATTCTAGAAGGAGTTGGCAGGCTCTGGCCAATGCTACCTTT
>JAGQWV010000010.1 GCA_020437045.1 Saprospiraceae bacterium
GACCAGGGCATGGCCTATCACAAACTTTCCGGCCGTACATTTAGCTATGGTCAAATCGTATCTAAATTTTCCATTCCTGAAAAACTACCCGAGGTTACAGAGGTGGATTTGAAAAACCCCAGAGACTTTCGACTCATTGGTAAAATGGCAGAACGATTTGACATACCATCCAAATCTTTTGGAGAGGCAACATACTCCGTGGATATCCAGGTGCCGGGAATGCTATACGGTGTGATCAGTCGATCTCCGGTACATGGAAGTGCTCCAAATCTACTAAACGCAGCAGACATATTAGCGATGAAAGGTGTTTATAAAGTTGTAGCACTTGAACACGGCATTGGGGTAGTAGGAGAAAGCTTCGAGCTTTGTCAAAAAGCCAAAAAAGCTCTGAATATTGAGTGGAGTAAAAACGCTAAAGCAGGTAGTTATAACAGCCAGGAAGCCTATGCTGTTTATGAAGAGACTGCGATGCGTTCGGAAAAGGGGGAGGTTATCCTGGAAGAGGGTAATTTTAATGAAGCCCTAAACGAGGCCAACCAGACTTTCGAATCCATTTATCGCAATGACTTTGTCTATCACGCCCAGATGGAGCCTTTAAATGCGGTGGTCTCCGTGGCTGAAGACGGTAAATCTGCTGAAGCCTGGGTAGGCTCTCAAGCCCATGATGGGGCTCGAAACGCCATAGCCAAAGTGCTGGGCATCGATTTTGAAGATGTATCCTATCATCCTTGCTACCTCGGAGGTGGCTTTGGCCGAAGATCCATGAGTGACTACGTGGAAGAAGCTACACACCTCTCTAACGCCGTCAAAAAGCCGGTTAAACTCATTTGGAGCCGGGAAGATGACCTGCAGTACGGTGCTTTTAGACCTATATCGGTACAACGGATGCGTGCCGGGATCGATGCTAAAGGTGATATCATCGCCTGGAGTCATCAAATAGTAGGTACCGGAGATGGTCTCATGAGCTCCGGCGCAAAGAATCCTTACTATACGATACCGAACCAATTGATCAAGCTGCAAAATATTGAAGAAGGAGTCCGCACCAAACATTGGCGGTCGGTGGGTCATGGCCCTAACAAATGGGCTATCGAGGGATTTATTGATGAAATTGCCATGTCCAGCAAGCAGGATCCCTATGTACTTCGACAAAAATTATTGCAAAATGATCCACGGGCACTGGCGGTCCTGGATAAAGTTGCGGAGATGTGTCATTGGAAAACCGAGAAAACTCCGGAAGGTAGAGGCCACGGTATGTCTTTCATTGAAAGAAGTGGAGCGCTTGTCGCAGGTGTGGCGGAAATATCAGTAGGTGAAAATGGCAAGATCAAAGTGCACCGCTTTTGGTGTGCAATGGATGCAGGAGTCGTAGTTCAGCCCGATAATGCCTTGGCGCAGCTGGAAGGAGGTATTGTATTTGGCATCAGTAGTGTCCTCTACGAAAGTGTGACTTTTAGAGATGGAAAGGTGGAGCAGTCTAATTTCCACAATTATCACATCGCCAGGATGTCCGATGCTCCAGAAACGATCGAATGTTTTATGATGCCTTCCGAAGAACCACCCGCTGGTGTTGGCGAAGCAAGTACGCCTACGGTTGGTGGTGCCATTGCCAATGCATTTCTCGCCTTAACCGGGAAATCACTTTACCATATGCCTTTCACCGCAGAACGGGTTAAGGAAGTGCTAATGAGTTAAAGAGGTAATTAACGCTTGACTATTGGAGATGACTACTATGTGAGAATTTCTAATCTTCAGTGAAAATTATTTCAGTCCCTCCTTTTTATTGTCAGATATCCTCTTGGGCTTGCTAAAGTCAGTCACTATTTAACTTTATAGCCTTTCTTCTTATTAATATCATTTTAGTAAAAGCAAAACGATGGAAACTTTTTCATCAGGGAGATACGTGAGTCAAGGCTAGTACAAAGCATTTAGGCCGAGTAAGTTTCAAAGATCAATGGTTCTTAATGTCTGGGTTACTTAGCATATGATTCAAAGCTGATCAAATGGTTGGTTTCTTGACTATTTTAATCACAAGGTTCAGAATATATCCACCATATTCCTAATCCTAATTCTTTACCCATAGCTATATCCTATTCAATTGCCGTTGAAAATCTTGATCCCTAAGCGGACTATTGGGGCGTTCTGGGCTTATGGGCGGATCCAATAAAGCGGCAGGAAGGGGATCGGCTTTATTTTTTTGTTGGATTATATCGCTCAGAAGTTACTTGGTTCGAATCCCATAAAAAAACCCAGCACATAGTGCTGGGCTCTTGCTGTTTTTGAGGTCGGTAGCGGATTCGAACCGCTGTACGAGGTTTTGCAGACCTCTGCCTAACCGCTCGGCCAACCGACCAAATATAGCCCACCGTCGTTCGATGGGCCTGCAAATATACATGAATTCAGCAAAGTGTTCAACCTCAAGAGGTAAATATCACTGATACTTTATATACATAAATTGTGCCATATAATATTACTTCTTATTAGACACGATCTTTCCCTTGACATTCCTGCTTCGGTAAAAACAATTCTGGGCATAATATTTGCGAAAAACCCTATATTTACTTGCAGACTTTAAATACGTTAACCACATGAAACATCTCTTGTCCCTACTTTTCATGGTGTGTATATTAGCGACCACCCTGAACGCTGAAAACGATAAATCAGTGGCTGAAAGTCCTGATCAAATCTCTCAGGTACTTAAAGCTGATAAAATTGCCATTGATCAAGAATTTCAAGCTCTTGATGCACTGGAACAGCGGGTAAAAGCTGAAAATCTCACTTACAAGGATCTCGACCAGGAAACTGTACAAGCACTTTCTCTGAAATCCGATGTATCCAGCTCACTTCTGGCTGTAGCCGGAGCCGATGATCTTCCCCTCGGTATCCCTGGTTTCTGGTGGGGATTTTGTTTGTCTTGGGTAGGTATCCTGCTGGTATATCTGCTGCTGGAAGACTCACCGGATCGCAAAGAGCAAACCAAGAAAGCCCTTATCGGTGCCTTGGTCGGCTTAGGTGTATACATTGTGTTCTGGATTTTATTCTGGGCGTCGTTCTCGGTAATCTAAGCCCGGATTATCAGCTGGATAACAATTAAAAGAATAATAATGAGCAGGAAAAGATTGATCAGCAGCTTTCTTTTCCTGTTTTCTTTTTGGGCCTTTTCCTATGGACAGGATTATTTCCGGTTTCGATCTGATTTTACCCTGAAAGAAATTTCTTCTGTGGGTGACACCACCGAAAGTCGTTTAATCATTGGGTCTTGCACCTATGATAGTAAGATCAACAAATTATCATACAATCTGACCTTTCCCCTTAGTGAACAGTGGGTCATCCAAGATACTTTTGTGTATACCATCCGCGATGGCAAATTAGTGGATAAGACTACCGCCCCCTATATTACTGAACACAGTATATTCAAAATGCTACTGGCGCAGAGCTTAAACGATTTTGGCCTCATAAAAAGCGGCTATCAGATTGAAAGCGTCAAGAGGCTAGAAAATG
This sequence comes from Saprospiraceae bacterium, assembly GCA_020437045.1. GTDB lineage: Bacteria > Bacteroidota > Bacteroidia > Chitinophagales > Saprospiraceae > JABDMH01. Next base: position 3,499 of record JAGQWV010000010.1, read on the forward strand.
AAGTCTATATCACATATTTACCTCCGGAAGAATATCGGGATGCCCTTGGACCCCTCGTATTAATCAAAGAAAAAAAACTACTCAAAGGGGTCATCTATTATGAGCCAACGGGTAATATGATGTTCAGGCAACAACTCGATGATTACCAGATAGTGGATGGATTACCAATACCTGGTGAATTGACCCATATCGTGGAAAAGGATGGAAAAAGTATCAAACGAATCCTATCATTCGATCATGTAGTAATTAATGAAGCAGGACATGACAAGTTGTATGATATAGTTGTACCCGATCTTACCCAGTAGATGCTACTTTAATTTTCGATCAAAAAAGTTGACCGTAGCCAGATAAGATCTCAGCCAGCTGGCATAACGATAGAAACCATGTACTTCATCTGGTAAGACCAGGATTTCATAATCCACACCTTTTTCTCTCAACCGCTCTGCAAGATCAATGCTCTGACCAAACATGACATTTCGATCATCATCGCCATGAATGAGTAAAACTGGTGACCGCCAACCTTCCACCTCTGATGCCGGCGACGATTGAAATGCCCGATCCATCAGGCTTTCGGTAATACCCCAAAAGCCTCCTTTTGAAAAATCTATGGCTCTCCAACTCCAATCATGAACCCCATGAAAATCGACGCCGGCTTTAAAGATATCCGAGTTTCTTGCCAGCCCTTGCGCAGTCAAAAGGCCTCCATAGCTGCCTCCCCACAATCCAATACGATTCTTATCCACATCATCACGACCCTGCAAGAATTTGGCAGCGGCCACAATATCCTGATATTCACTGGCTCCCCGCGGACCTTGATTTTCCGCCCGACGAAAATCCTTGCCATACCCAATGCCAGCCCGGTAATTTACGCTTAAGACTACATAACCCTGATTGGCTAAATATTGATTTAATACATAAGCATTGGCATAATACCCACTATAATGGTAGCCGAGGAGCATTTGCCTGATGGGACCACCATGCATAAATAAGATTCCTGGTTTGTTGTTGCTCCCATCCTTCATATGAAACAATTGGCCATGAACCATTGTGCCATCTTCCGCTTTGAAGACCACCTGCTCTGGCTCCACAAATGCCCCAGATGGATATGCCCCGGACAACTCCAGGGGATAAATGACTTTCTTTTTGCCTTCCGATAATGCAGTGATGCCGGTTGGAAAATTATACCCGCCTTCCCGGAATATATAATGCCCACCTTTTAAAATATAGGGATTCGTCTCAATCTCTGGTCCACTGGTAATTTCGTCAAGCGTCTGCTTTCTAAAATCATAGAGAAACAAATTCCTTCGATCGATATCTCCACAATTGGAACTAAAAATTATCTGTTGTCCGGATGCCGAGAAATCACTGTGCTCGATCTCACAGTCGCCATCAATTAATGCGGATGCGACTCCCGAAGGCAAATCCAATCGATAGATTTTCATAAAACCCTCATGCTCCGAATAAAAAGCCAAACTTTGTTTCCCAACCCAGCGCAATGGATGCTCATTATAATATTGGGCAAATCCTCCGTCGTCAGCGGGTGAAGACCAAACCAGGTCATCCTTTTTACTATCCAGATCGTATACAACAATAGAAAATCGATTTCCACCTGTGATGTCAGCCAATGCTCCATTCCTCTGACCTGGCGATCGAATAAAAGCAATTCGCCGACCATCCTCCGACCATACGGGGTACGCATCACGATAAATCGAAGGACTGATCCAGTCGATGGACCGCTCTCCCGGATGATAAACCCCAATAAAACTATGGTCACCTCTATTACTGACAAATAGTATTGATTCTCCTTCGGGCTGAAGAGCTACATCGGAAAACGACCCTCTCATCTCTACCAACAACTTTTCCTCACTAGTGGACACTTCATATTGATAGAGCCTGGAGCCTTGCCACAATAAAAGATGATCACTATCCTTGGCAACCAGATAATTTGTCTTACTGCCAATGGTATCAAGGTTTCCGTTTTGCAAATTGACCCGAAAAAGCATTCGTTTCGGATACATGACCTCCGAAGCAGGATTGGCAATCTCCCCGGCCCGGTTATTCGCACTCCCTTTTACAAAAAAAAGATTCGCCGCGGACTGATCAAAAGACATATTTCCCAGAACCTGGCCATCATCGTACGTTGTAGCGAAACATTTTTGCGGTACAAAATCAGGTGAAGATGCCGCGTAAATGGATCTGACGCCTGCTTCATTGACAATCCAGGCAACTTTTTCTCCCTTGGCTGAAGTAACCAATTCTTCGCAGTAAGGAGCAGCCAATGCCTGAGCTAACGCGAATGACTGAGCTTCCAAAATATGAGGGAGCATAAGGACAAGAATGCCGGAAAGATATTTAGTGAATTTCATAAGCGAGCCTTTTAACGATAACAATTTAAGGAATGCTGACTAATTGAGGTCCAGGTGATCGTTTAAAATCAATCATCAATTGATATCTCCGGACTGCATTAACTTTTTAATTTTAGTGTTCCAAACAATCAGATTGACTATGAGAATTGCCTTTCTTACCATCATTTCTTTCTTCATGGTGACATTGTGCCAGGCCCAATATGATCTGAGTTCCGATGTGACATTCCTTAATGGTCAATTAAATAATCATCGATCCAAACCGGAGTATCCGATCGAAAAAGGAGAATCCAATGAAATCAAGATTGGCGTCCAACTTTTCTTTCTTTTTTACAAAAATTACCTTTCCTCACAGGATACCCGAACCTGTGCTTTCTCTCCCTCTTGTTCTACCTATTGTCTGCATTCTGTTCAAAGGAGGGGTGTTTTAAAGGGATTGATGGGAGCATTTGACCGGTTATCAAGGTGTAATCATCTTAGTCCCGAAAATTATCAGATCAATCGTGAAACGGGGCAATTAATTGATCCTGTAGAGTAGCTTTTGGCATGCGATTCCTCCTGATATCTTATCTTTTGCTGTTTACAAATTTGCACCTGGGTGCCCAGGATCTTTACTCTCAAAATGCTACCCGAAAGTTTGCCGACTTTCTTTTTAGCAAGGGTGATTATGCCTTTGCCAGTGAAGAATATGCGAGGCTTCTATTTATGAATGCTGATAATGACACGCTTCTCATCAGATTGTCAAAATCATACCGCAAACAAGAAAAATTTAGTTTGGCAGCTTCCTTATTTGGCCAGTACCGATCGTCGGATGATTTGGGAAATGCCGAAGTGGAGAATGAATATCTAACCACGTTGTTATTTCAGAAGGATACCAATAATTTATCTCAGGCTCTGCAACACGTCCGGTATTTGTCTTCTGACGAAGTTACTCGCAAAAAAATTGAAGCATCTTTGCTGTCCAGGAATTGGAAAAAAACCGCTGTGCTTATTGAAAGGTTAGGTGCAGATGCAAAATGGGTCGAACCATATAAAACCACCTTAGCCCAGGCAAGCAGTTTCAGACCCAAGAAACCGTGGTTGGCAGCAACTTACTCGGCCATCATTCCTGGTTCGGGGAAAATGTATGCTAAAAATGTCAAAGAAGGAGTGACCTCACTATTTTTTGTTTCCGCTCTGGGATATCAGAGCTACCGTGCCTTTAGGAAACGTGGAAGCAAAGCGGTGAGTGGTTGGATTTATGGTGGATTAAGTTTAGGCTTTTATCTGGGAAACATTTATGGTGCTCATCAATCAGCACGGAATTATAATACAAGACAACTCAATTCGATCTATCATGAAGTGGATCAATATATTCTGGATCGTAATTAGTCTTCACATTACCGATCAATCATACGGTCAGGATCTGCACCAGACCTATCAATTTGCTTTCGAGCAAATGAATGCCGGCAATCTTCATGTTGCTGAAAAAGCTTTTAAGCGAGTCCTGTTTTTCGACGAAGGGAATGAATACAGAACACCTTGTCTCTTGAGCCTGGCCCAAATATCTTCCGTCAATGATGATCAGTTTGCTGCGCTGCGCTATCTTGATCAGGCCTATTTCCAGACGGGAAATGAAAGCCTTCAAACAGATATTCAGTTTGATCGAATTCAAATATTAATTCAACAAAACAACTTCCAGAAAGCACTGGCAGAAATCTATCAATTGGATGTCGATATAGAACCGGAAAGAACCCTGCTCTATGAAGGCTATTGCCAATATAAGTTGAAAGATTTTAGCGCGGCGGAATCTGCCTTCCACCAGCTTTGTACCAAGAGGGAAGATGAAGAGACCTTGGCAGAACTCATTGAGAATGCACACAAAATCGAAAAGATTAATCCTAAGACTTATCAATTGCTCTCCTACTTCATACCCGGTTTAGGGCAGATCCGCCTCGGTGATAGTAAAAACAGTATAAATTCGGTTTTATTAAATGGTGCTTTGGTCATTCTGTTTATAGACACCGCCCGAAAACTCAGTTTTTTTGATGCATCCATCTCGGTTGTACCATGGCTGTTTCGCTATTACAGTGGTGGGGCAAAAGTCGCCAAAGATCTGGCGATAACTAAAAAACAGGAAAAGCACGACCGGAATCTAAACCAAATGATCCTCCTGGTGGCGGGATCGTAATCCATTGTAATTTTTGTTTACTATTTTCAACTGTCCGGTCCCATTAATTTGTTTCATATGCCATTTATCAATCGGAAATCCATTCTTGCGATTCTATTTCTAGGTATTGCTTGTCTTGTTTACAGCCAGCCATTGACCAAACCTTCAGCACCCGATGAGTGGCCATCCGATTATTCCTGGTGGAAAAGAAATAACCTCCGGGTGATGCAATGCAACCTTCCTGCCTACGAAGCTAATTTGAACGTTGATTCATTGATGGAAGACCTCCAGCGATTTTCCGTGAATACCCTGATTATCAACGGTGGTGGGATCATGGCATTTTACCCTACAGATTTGGAATTTCAATATACCAATCCGTACATGCAACCCAACATGCTCGCCGATGTGATAGAACGATGTCATCAATTGCATATTAGGGTGATCACCCGATTTGATTTCAGTCGATTTCATCGCACGATCTTTCAAAAACATCCAGATTGGGCCTATATCTCACCCAATGGTGATCGAATCATCAATGATGATATGTATATGGCCTCTATAAATGCCCCTTATGTACAGGAAAAGTCCATTCAGATGGTCAGAGAGTTGATCGATCGCTATCCTGTAGATGGCATTTTTATCAACATGCCAGGCTATCACACCGGTAATGCCTACGAAGGAACGTACCATGGCATTGATCAAAATGAGTATGACCGACAAAGATTTGCTGAATATAGCGGGAGTCTTGAATTGCCCACAGTAGAGAACCGTGATGATTCTGTTTTTCTAAAATATGAGGACTTTAAAATGTTTACCGGAGACGACTGGATGTCGAAAATCCATCGAATCGTAAAAAGCATCAATCCTGAAATTGCCATCTGCACCTATCGTGAAAAATACGTTGACATTATCAGGCACGAATCACAGACCAATTCACTACCCTACTGGCCATATATGTCCTTTGACAATGTGACAAATACGATGCATTCTCAACCCGATCACATCGTAAGCAATGCCAGCATTCAACAAATCTCTTTTCGCTCCCGCTATAACGCCATTGAACCGGAAGAAACGGCCATCCGACTCTATGAAAATCTTGCTGCCGGCTCTGGACTGGATATGAGTTTAATGGGAGATTTCCGAAATTATGAAGACGAGCGAAATTTCAAAATCTGGGAAGAAATCTATGCTTTTCACAAGCAGTATGAGCCGTATTTTGGCAAGTATCATTCTCCGGCAGAGATTTGTGTAATTTCTCCTTCGTACTGGCCTGGGGGTCCATCAGGGCAGGAATACAGGGGGATTCAGTTGATGCTCAAAGAAGCTCATTTACAATACGATATTATCAACTACCAGGAAATAGGAAACCGTAAAGATGATCTCAGAAAGTATCATGTTGTCATCCTCCCTCAAATTTCCGATCTCTCTGCTGAGAGTATACAAACACTAAGTGATTTATGTGAGAATGGAACCAATTTGATTGCCACAAACCAAACATTGACGGGGAATCCGGAGGCACTTGAACAAATTTTCGGCGCAAAAGCAATTGAATTTCTAGATGATGGTAATGGCTACTACCTGCAACCGGTTGATAAAAGTTTCTTCCCCCACTTCGCAGAACAAACGTTGCTGTTCTGGAAGTTCAATCTGGGACTGTATGACTTAAGTGGTTGTAATCATCAATATCTTCCGATCCTTACTCCTGGCCGACCCGGTCCTCCGGAAAAGATCGGTGGCCACAAACCAACCGGGTACTATGCAGTGGGTTTGAAAAAACATGGTAAGGGTACTGCCGTCATCTTACCCCTGAATCTGGGGCGTCTTTACTACACACACGGGTATGAACAGCACAAAAATATCTTGCTTGATGTAATTCAAAATATTTTTCCCGGAAGTAGTGATTTAGTAATAACCGATGCTCATCCAAGGGTCGAACTGGTCCTACAGGAATTCACCGAAAATACCGCGAAAAATGTAGGTGGGAATAAACGCGATGGTCTGATCCTCCACCTCATCAACATAACCGGATTTAGTGGCAATACTTATTTTGATCCGCTGCCGGTATATCGATCGAGCTATAAGATCCGCTGTAATCAAGAACCGAAGATGATTTACACGTTAAGGAGCCAGGAATCCATAAATTTCGAGTGGAGAGAAAATTACCTGGAATTTACCCTGCCGCGATTGGATCAGTATGAGGGCCTTGTGATCAAATATTAGGAATTCGACGAATTTTCCGAATAAAAAGAATGGTATAAAATGGAAAGAAGATCGCTCATAAAATCGCTGGGAGCTTTTTCATTAGGAGCATGGCACAGTGCTCTGGACCAGGGGGAAAAACTGGCCGATCCCTATGTGGTTAAACACACAAAGTTAGACACTGATGTTTTAGTAGTTGGCGGCGGTACTGCCGGTACTATTGCCGCGCTGCAAGCCGGTCGTGCCGGAGTTCGAACGATAATCATCGAAGCCGGCAGCCAGCTGGGAGGAACAACGACAACCGGAGGAGTGGTATTCCCAGGTATCTTTCATGCCTGGGGTAAACAAATAATTGGTGGAATCGGATGGGAATTAGTGACTGATTGTGTTAACGAAGATGGTGGGGAATTGCCTAATTTTTCTATCATACCGAATAACACCACCATTCGACATTGGCAACACCAGGTTTCGGTGAATGGTGCCCTCTATACCTTATTGGCAGAAGAAAAATGTACCGATGCCGGCATTCAGATCAGATACTATGAGACACCCACTCAAATAACCACCTCTGACACCGGGTGGCTGGTAACTACCGTAGGTAAAGGAATTGAGGCGGAAATCACCTGCAAACAGATTATTGATTGCACGGGCAATGCTTCGGCTGCTTCTTTGGTAGGATATAAGCTATTGAGAGACATAGATACTCAACCCGGGTCCTTAATTTTTCGGATTGGTGGTTATGAGTATGATGCTCTGGATCTCAACCAGATCCCCAAAAAATACCATGGTATGCTTCGTCAGAATCAGATCATCAGCGGGAAAGTCACAAATCCGGAAGGGATCTTCCCTGCGAATGTGCCTTATGGATATGTCTATGTGCCAGGAGCAGATTCTACTAATGCGGAGTTGCATAGCCAGGCTAATATGCAGGGACGATCCAACCTGCTCAAACTTTTGCGCGACTTGAGGACTCATCCGGGATGTGAAAAGACCAGAATTCTGGATCTGAAAACAGAAACCGCAGTGCGGGAAACATACCGGATTGATGGTGAATATAAGGTGACCCATCAGGACTATGTAGAAGGACGGGTTTTTGAAGACTCTATCTCGCACTCATTCTATCCCATTGACCTCCATCGGGAAGGCAAATCAATTTATCAGGAATTCTTGAAAGAGGATGTTGTCGCATGTATACCATTACGAGCCCTCATACCTAGAGATAGTGCAAATTTTTTAGTTGCCGGCCGCTGTGTAAGCAGTGATCGCCTGGCCAATTCCGCCCTCAGGGTTCAGGCATCATGTATGGGAATGGGGCAGGCAGCCGGAGCAGCTGCCGCACTGGCATGTATTAAAGGCGTTACCCCTGGTACCTTGCCCATATCAGAAGTTCAGGATTTGATTGAAGCACACGGTGGCATCATACCTCGATAATCAGGATCGTGAAAAGACTATTTTCATATTACACACGATGGCCCCGGGTTTTATTTCCCCTAATGATATTCGTTGTCTTTACGGGATCAAAGAAAGAGCATTTGTCAACAATCAGGTATATGACAACACCAACGATCCCCTTTGTCTGGAAAGAGGACATAGGCGACACCCTACAGATCCTGGATACTTTATCAGATAAAATAATCTATCAGGTGAATGCCCGCAATGGGACGCCTCTTTATTTCTACAGTGACTTGAAAGATGACGTTTGTTTTGACAAAAAGTGTCGTCCGATTGATCTTAAAATATATTGGAATATTACGGGTAGATATGGGGGATTTATGCTGGAAAATGAGGAATTCCTCAGTCGCCGTGAACACGAGGCTTTTGATTCCACTGATTACCAGAGATTGCATGCGTTGCTTGCAGACCCAATGTTACCTTTTACTAATGTATCTTTCGAACAACTCGTCGATCATGGTACCCAGAACGATCATCCTGTCGATGCCATCAGTGGTGCCACCGCCAGGCAACTTTCAAATTTTGTAGTGGAGGGTGCCGCCTATACAACCTATCTCCTTTGGACAGCCCTTTATGGTTCCGCAAATCAAACCGTGCAACATGCCACAGAACGTCAGCTAAATAATGACCTTTTGTTGAAAATTCTGAAAAGTGTCTCGTCAACAGATCAGATCTGGGCATTAAACCGAATCAATACCAATGGGCAAATGGATCCAATGATAGAGCAGAGATTAATACAACTGATACGGGGGGATGAATTTTTTGTTTCATATTCAGCCATTAGTCTCATTCGACCTACTCATCTCCAGTCCAAATCCCTCCAGCTTAGCTTGTTCTCCATCTATAAGGAAAGTATGAGCAACAACAGAAAACCGATTTTGGAAAGACTTTACCTGGCTCCGGAACTAGACCGGGATCTGGTGCAAAAATCACACGAACTACTTCCCAAACTTAACGGAAATGAACTTGGTCAGTGGTTA
>JAGQWV010000291.1 GCA_020437045.1 Saprospiraceae bacterium
GTTCGGATCACTACCCGGAGGGTTTCCGGTCGTTGTCTGACCGCCATCGATGCTGGTAAAATAGCTGGCGGCAATAAAATAGATTTCATTAGGATTGTCCGGAGAGGCGGCGCATCGGGTATAGTAGGCACCTCGACCGGTAAGGTCTCGATTAGAATTTACCAATGTAAAAGTTTTACCACGATCATCCGATCGCCATAATTCACCGGTGTTGGTCGGTTTACCATGAAGCGGTATACCGTCTCCCGTTTCAATCAGGGCATAGATTCTCTGAGGCTGAGCCGGAGTCATAGCCAAAGCGATTTTTCCTATGTCTCCCTTAGGCAGTCCGTTTTTTTCCATTTTTTCCCAGGTCTCACCGGCATCGAGACTCCGGTAGATACCACTACCTGGGCCGCCACTGGTTCGGGTCCAGGGTCTTATCTCTAATTGCCACATACCGGCAAATAAAATACGGGGATTGTAAGGATCCATAACCAGGTCCGATGCTCCCGTATTTTCATCTACTTTGAGCACATGATTCCAGGTTTTTCCACCGTCCATGCTTTTGAAAATACCCCGTTCTTTTTGAGGAGTATAGGCATGTCCTAATGCCGCGACATAGACAATGTCCGGATTATTCGGATCCACCACGACTCGACTGATCCGTCCCGTATTTTCCAAGCCGATGTGGCTCCAGTGATCACCCCCATCTGTTGATTTCCATACCCCATTACCGATAGAGATATTCGACCGGATAAAAGCTTCTCCCGTTCCGGCATAAATAATTTCCGGATCAGAAGCAGCCACCGCCAGAGCGCCAATGGAATGCACGGGTTGTTTATCAAAAAGGGGCTTCCACGTTAGTCCGCCATCGACAGTTTTCCAAATACCTCCGGCAGCAGCCCCTACATAGTAGGTGAGCACATCTCCCGGTATCCCGGCGACACTAATGAGACGGTTACCTACCGGACCAATATGCCGGAATTTAAGTTGGTCTATATAGCCGCTGTCGAGCGTTTGCGCCGTAGAGCTGAGGTTCAAAATAAATAAAAGGATATAGGATAATAAAAAAGGGAGCTTTTTCATAAAGGTGAAATATCGTTTTCGTTAATCTCGATTGAAGGTCGTTAAGTTAAGGAATTTAGACAGTTAGAAGCTACTTTTGATCAATCAGCATGGTCACCAAGCTTCGCAGATTCGGAACGTGTTCTATAAAATGAGTTAGTGGCAGAACTAGAAAAACGGAAAGTCAATTATGATAAAGTTGACTCAAAACCGATCCTGAGCAGTAGCTCTTGCTTTTTGGCACGGGATACATTTAGGTGTGCGTCATTGATCATAATGACATATCCGGCATTACCCCGGATGTATTTTACCAGGTGGTTTATATTGATCAAATAAGATTGATGTATGCGGCAGAAATCATAGGATGCCAATTGTTTTTCCAGTTCTTTTAGGGGTTTTGACATGATAATGTGCTTATTTCCGATCAGATATAAGTGCGCGTAGTTACTGTCAGCCTCACAGTAGATTATATCCTCAATCAGGATATAGTCGATTCCATCTCTGGTAGGTATACCGACTCGATGGTTGCTTTTGGCAGGATTTAGATTGTGTTGTAGATTTTTTATTCCATCTACATATCCTCGGGATTCCTGTTGGATTATTCTTGAGACGGCTTGCTTGAGATCCCTGGGATCAATTGGTTTTAGTAAATAATCAATAGCACTAAGTCTTAGAGCTTGAATCGCATATTGATCATGAGCGGTGGTGAAAATGACCGAAAAGTTAAATTCTCCCAAAATGGTTAAAAGCTCAATTCCATTCATCCAGGGCATTTCGATGTCCAAGAAAAGCAGGTCAATTGGATTTTGTTTGAGGAATAGTAATCCCTCTTTAGCAGTATTGAAACTTTCATCCACCGTTACCTCTGGACAATGCTTTTTTAGTAGTACTTTAAGCGAATCGATGCAGTGATTTTCGTCGTCTATGATGATGGATCGTATCTTATTGCTCATAACTCAAAAAATAAATTAATTTTTGTGCCGGTGGCAACACTGTTTTCATACTTGTCAATGATTTGATAATCCAATTTACATTCTAATAGGCGATTATTAAGTTTGAGTCTGTCGGTAAATAATTTCATTCCCATTGAATTCTGTTCTTTTTTATGTCCATTGATCTCACGGGCATATTTTCGACCAATGCCATTGTCCTCTATCGTGCAAATAACTTGCTCTTCCTGAGCTTCTACTCGAATTAAGATCTTCCGTTCGCCTTTTTTGTGTAGTAATCCATGCCATATCGCGTTTTCCAATAATGGCTGCAATAGCATAGGTGGAACTTTGATAAAATCAACTTGAACATTTTCAGCAATTGAAATTTCGTATGAAAACCCTTGTTCAAATCGAAGTTGTTCCATACGCAAGTAGAGCTGGCAAAGCTCTAATTCTTCTTCTAAAGTAATAAATTTGGTTTCTGTGTAGTGCAGTGCCCGGCGAATAAAAGAAGAAAAATCGGATAAGTATTCGGTCGCAAGTTCATTATCTTCTTTTTGAACCAGATTTCGAATGGCGTTTAAACAATTGAATATGAAATGTGGATTTAATTGGGCTTTGAGTGCCTTCAATTCAGCAGTTGCAATTTTTTCATTGAAGATGGCTTCCAATTGTTCTTTCTCCTGATCGGCAATAATTTTATTTTTCTCCAGTAAATCTTGTGATTTTTGCTCTACCAGTGAACTGAGCTCGGCGTTTAGCTTTTCTTGTATAGTAAGATTTTCGCTTTTTACATCCAGGAGTTGTTGTTGCGTTTGTATTAATTCGATTGACTTAATTTTTTCTTTATAACCAATAGCTAATGTTAGGAAGATTACTTCTGCCAGGACCGCACCTTCAAAAATCAGATGAAAATGCCCCCGGAATCCCATGGAGAGCACTACAGTCATCAATAATGATCCAATGGCTACCAGCAACATTCCCGTGCCAATCAATTTAAATAGCTTATCTCTTCGCATCCAAATACGGATTCCTAACCACAGGCTGAGAATCGTTGCAGGGAAGTACATCATTTGAAGGAGGCCCTCACTGAACGGCACTCTAAATAAATAGCGTATGGTATTTAGAATGGTAATAATAATTAGTGCAAAATACAGAGATCCAATACTCCATCGATAGAGCATGTACAATTTATCTTTATTGGTTATGTCAAGTATATTTTTAAGATAATAGAAAAAAAATATGAAGGTCACCGCCGCATTGACAGAACGAAAGGCTAATTCATAGGGAATCCTGTTCCAGAAGATTAACATACCACTATTTAATTCAAGCTGAAATAACAACTGAATTGCCAGAAATAATAAATACAGGCTATACCAGATGATATAATTTTCACCATGCTGTAAATAGCGAAAGAAAAAGAAAATCCCCAGAAAGAATAAGATGCTCACTAATCCTGACCAATAGTGATACTCCAGTCTGTTTTCAAAGAGATTCAGTGCCCGTTCTTCAATCAGATGTCGACGACTGACCAATTGTACATTTAGACCTTTGAAGCCATATCCATCCATTTTGAGATATACCGCTTGTGTGTCATGATTTAGAATTTTCAGGGGAATTGCATATTTGTTAAATTTTTCCTGCGAATGGTGGCTCCGGTATTCCTGGCCTCCAAAGCCGTAATGGATATCTTTATTCTGCACCTGGTATACTTCCAAAAGATTAGCCCCTGGACAATAGATATCTAGTTCATTTTTCGAAAATGCCCGATCTGTTTGAAAAATTATTTTTAACCATAATGGGTGAGGCATCAGGCCATTTGTATTGTTTAAATCAGATAGTTGAAAAAAAGGCCTCATATCTGCATTTATGATAGCCTTAAAGTCTGCTCTGTTGGTGGTGTCTACATAG
>JAGQWV010000292.1 GCA_020437045.1 Saprospiraceae bacterium
TTTTTGCGATCTCCTTCGTTGCAAATACTCGCTGTAGCTACGGCTACATCTGCGTTTTGCGCCTCGGACCTCATCAAAATTATTGAACAAGAACAAACAGATGGATTTGTTACGAATTCATGAATTTCAATATCTTCAGTGTATGGACCCAAAAATACTTTCTGGTCTTGTACCATCTATGTATTGTCATCCTCTGGAGGTTAAGGCCTTGGAAAATTTACGTAAAACCAAGGGATTGCCCATTTTGGTTAATAAATTTCATGAGATCGGACTGGAACAGAATATGCAGCTTCAATATCAATCAAATTGCATTCTGGTCAATTCCCGGAATTTTAACCACCTGGTTTATCTTTTAGAAAAGGCAAAAGATATTTTGCAGGTGGATCAGGACATACAGCTGTGTTTACAACGGACGGACAAATTGGAAGGATTATCTATTGGTATCGAAAAGCCTATGATCATACTTTCTACGCAGGCAGTTGATCTGTTAAGTCATCAGGAAATTCTTTTCTTATTGGGAAGAGAGGTTGGGCATCTCGCACACCAACATACCTTGTACAAAGAAATTGGCCTGATTTTTCCCGATCTCATGGAGGCTTTCTCGGTGGTCACTTTAGGGATTAGCTCCCTGGTGTCCGCCGGTTTAAAATATGCCTTATACAATTGGGACCGAATGTCAGAACTTACTGCTGACCGGGGAGGATTGTTAGCATGTCAGGACCCCGATGCTGCTTTTTCTCTTTTTGCTAAGTTGGCTGGTTGGCCGGAGAGACAATGGTCTTCTATTAATCTGGAGGAATTCAAAAGACAGATTAAGTCCTTTAATGCAGGTTCTCAGAAGACTTTTGACAAGGTGATAAGTTATATGCTTGGATCAAATTCCTGGTCAATTGCCCGGGCAAAGGAATTACTTGGTTGGATTGACGACGGTCACTATCAGGCTTTACTGGCAAGCATTTCCATTGCTTCAAAATAATACTGGCACTTTCAATTCTCCTTTTAATAAATTTATTTTTTGTCAGGTGTTTAAGAATTTGAATAGTGACTCAACGCATTCTTCTGGTTGGTCGACCCAGGGTAAATGACCGGCATTGGCTATTATTTCAAAACTATGAACTTTAATTTTTTTGGCCTTCTCTCTGCCGGAATCTGGATTTTCAAAAGCATCTTTTTCTCCCCAAATAAAATGAACTGGCATTTTTAAATTACTAATTTGATCCGTTAGTAATAATTTTTTTCGCCAGCCTTTGAGGTCAAGTACATTTTCCAGCATAGTGGTATGAGAAATCAATGCACCAGGAAGCGATTGATTCATCCAGGTGAGATTTAGCATGTCTTCGGAAATATTATTTATGTTGGCGACAAGCAATTGGCGATGAATGCTTTTTGCCGATTTAAGTGAGGGTTTGGCAAGTTTTCCCAGTATAAATCGATTTAAGCCGGGAATGCCCAGAATGCGAAGCATGGGTGGTATCCACCGGTTCATTCCCGCCGGTGCTCCCATTAGAGAGAGCTTTTCTACCCTGTCGGGATATTGTAAGGCAAAACTTACAGCAAAATATCCCCCCATCGAACATCCCAGTAAATTTGCTTGCCTTAGACCCAGAGCGTCCATAAAAGACTTGATAAATTTTGCAGCACTGTTCTGGTAGTCGACTCCGCGGTAATCCAGCATATCAGACAATCCATGTCCGGGGCGATCGATGACATAGAGGTGGTATTTTTTTGATAGTGGTTCCATAATATTTATCCATTCTCCACTATGACTCAGACCACCATGGATTAAGATTAAAGGCTCTCCTGATCCGATTTCAAGAAAATGTACATTTTTTATCGGGCCATCGATTTCAATCTGTTTTGATATAGGATTTATCCCTATGGTTTGGAAGATCCTGTTTCTGGTGTCGATATATTGATCTGTGATACTCATATGTTAATTTGTGAAAAAATCAAGAATTAATCAAGGTGTTTTAATTTAATTTCCAAATTAGAAGAGTAGTCAGCCATTTCAATTTCATAAAAACCTTAGTTTTATTTGGTAAAATGTCTTTTCCGCTTTATGTCTTTTATGTATTTTACCGAGATTAACTTGCCATTTTTTTCTGAGATATGCATAGAAGAAAGTTTGTTCGAACCGCCACTGCTCTTGGATTAGCTTCGTTGACCCGAGCAGGGTCAGTTTTGACCACTGAATTTAATGTAATTCCCATTACTGGAGGAGATAGGCAGCATTGGTTTGGTTATTATGATAAATGGCAAATTGATCCCACGGGAAGGTATGCGCTCGGTATGGAAGTAGATCTTTTCTTTCATTCGCCTCAACCAGAAAACAAAGTCAATATTGGTGTTATTGACCTGGAGAATAATTTTGAATGGAGGCAGATCGGAGAGAGCCATGCCTGGGGTTGGCAGCAAGGGTGCATGTTGCAATGGATTCCCGGGTCATCAGACCAGGTAATTTGGAATGATATTATCGATGGAAAATTTATTAGCAAGTTGCATAATATCTCTTCGGGTAAAGAACGAATATTACCGTTGCCGGTCTATACCTTGAGTCCGGACGGAACGTACGCTTTGTCTGCAGATTTTAACCGGATTCAGAATATGAGACCGGGATACGGTTATGCCGGGGTTCCTGATCCCTATGCATCAGAACAGGCACCGGAGGAAATTGGTATTTATAAACTGGATTTACAGACTCTTAATCATGAATTGATTATTTCCCTGGCCGAGGTCTCCAAAATACCCCACCTGGGCACATCAGTTGCAAATAACTGGCACTATTTCAATCACTTTTTAGCCAGTCCGGATTCCGAGCGTTTTATCTTTTTACATCGCTGGAGGGCAGCCATGTTAGATCCGGTCACCAAGAAGGGGCCAGGATTTGTGACCAGGATGTTTACCGCTGATAAAAATGGTAAGGATCTGTATATGCTGGATCCTTCTGGATTTACCTCTCACTTCATTTGGCGCGACCCGGAGCATATTTGCGCCTGGACCAAACCGGTAGGCCAAAAAGAAGCTTTCTATCTTTTCAGGGATAAAACGACTGCCTTCGAGATTGTAGGCGATAACGTTATGAAAGTAAATGGTCATAATACGTACGTACCCCATACTAATCAGGAATGGATTTTGAATGACACGTATCCTTCTAATGGAGGCCGATTGCAGACTTTATATCTTTATCATGTTCCGACCGGACAGAGAGTCGTACTCGGCAATTTTTTTGAACCTGAAAATTTTAGCGGCGAATGGCGTTGTGATCTACATCCCCGATGTAATCAGGATGGTACAAAAGTCTTTTTTGACAGCACACACGAGGGTGGTCTGAGACAGATGTATATGATTGATATCAGTGGAGTAGTGAGGTAGAAATTACTGGAGTAATTAATAATTGCCAGGGACACATCAATGTAATGTAATTAAAAAAAAGTGCAATGACGAATTATACATCAATGTCGTTAAGTTATAGAATTTATCTTGTTTAGATTTGTTTTTTCCGTGGTTGGAGAGTGGCGAACCTGTCTGGTCACATTATAAATAGAATAGATGGCCAAGCAAGATCTACATTCGCAGACTAGAATAACAAATTTCATTCTTAACTTAACGGTAAGGAATTATATCATTATCACTGCCGCGCCATCATTTCCAACATTTTTATGGCAAATCGCTGTCCCATTAATCGTTGGGACCTTGAGTCAAAATGCACCTTGTCTCCCTTTTCTGTCAGATCGTTCGTTTTAATGACACCGGTATACGGATCGTCTTGGGCTAGCTCACGGATGTTCATGTTGATACTATCCCACCGCATTTGTCTTTCCTCTGGCTCCGTGTAAGATCCTAATTGACCAGCGACGATCGGAAGGTGATCATTTTGAACATATTCCCGAAAATCAGTGAAGAGGTTTTGTAGCTTCTCTCTAAATGAAGGAATTAATTCCGTTTTGGCATTGCTCTCTCCCTGGTGCCAGATGATTCCTTTTAGGGTTCCCTTTGCCTGGGCTAGATCTACATTTTCCTTAAAATTTGAAACCAGATGAACACCACGGAATAGGGAATCACCTAACCACTGCTCCACGCTACTGCCTCCAATCCCACAGGGCAAAATTCCTACCGTTATATCCGGAGGAATTCCCTCCAGTAAAGTTCGAGCAAAAGATAGGCCACAGTCTAATCCGGTCAGATTTGGTTCGTAATAATGAAGAGGTTCTTTGGCCAGTATCCAACGATGTTGGGCATCTAGGGAAAGAATTCTTGGGTCATCCATGGTGTCCGCAGGCTCTACCTGTCCCCGGCCTGCCATGTTCGATTGACCGGCCATGATAAAAATCCAGAAATGTTCTTTGTCAGGAAAATCTTTCACCACTTTCCTTTCCACTGGAAAATATCTTTTCCGCATATCGACATCATCCTGAGCAGATAATGCATTGAAAATCAAAAGACCAAAAAAAATAAATGCATAATATTTCATAGTACGGCTATATAGTTAAATTACTTCGCAGAATCCATTCTCTTGACCTCCTTCCTCCTAGCAGATCATCTATATAATTTCGTAGTGGTGTGAGATGCACTATCTTTTCCCAATTTTCAAGTATTGATTTCTCGATCACAGCTGCAAACTCCGGATCAACACTTCTTAATTGATCTCCTAGCCCTTTATCTTTAAACCTTCTGATGCGCTTCACCTTACAAAAAAGGTCAACTGCATAATTGACTATCTTGAAATGAATCAATCCTATGCCTATTGAATCTCCATTTTCGATCGCATCCTCCATATCTTTAAAGTAATCATCAACGATGTATTTTGCTAATTCTATTTCTGCTCGAGAGATCTCTCTTGGAAGGATGGCGATGATTTCTTTGGCTTCCTCCATAAGCGCTCTGGCAATATTCGACTTGGAGAAAACAAGTCTACCACTTGCCAGCATATGAGCAGTGTTTGGGCTTGCTTTCTCTTCTGCAAAATATTTCCTCACTTGTTGCGGAGGATTTTTGAAATATTCAATTTCTACATTATTAATCCAAACATTGCCTCGTTCCCGGTACGTACAATTTGAGTTCAAAATGATATAAACATCAACATCTGAGTTCTTGTCAATTCTACCATGCATCAAAGAACCGCAAATGATGATTCCTATGGTATCTTTCTCTTCTCCTTGCTTCTGGATAAATAGTTGGCATGCTTCTTCAAATACTTGTTTTCGGTTACACATTGTTTTATCCTGCATTTTGGTCAAGGAAGCTGGATAGTAATTGATTTATTATTAAAAAGAAAAGGAAAAATGGCCTATTTTCTTAAGATTTTATCCATCGTTTTCCCTTTGGCTAATTCATCGATTAATTTGTCCATATATCGGATTTTTTGCATTAATTCATCTTCAATTTCTTCAACCCGGTAGCCACAAATGACCCCGGTGATTTTGCCGGCATTGGGGTTGAACTCTGGTGCGTCTGCAAAGAAATTTTCCAGATCGACCTTATTATCAATTTGTGTTTGGAGTGACTTTTCATCATAACCGGTAAGCCAATAAATAATTTCATGAACTTCTTCTTTAGTCCGTCCTTTCTTTTCTGCCTTTTGCACATAATGCGGGTACACGCTGGCAAAAGACATTTTAAATACTCTTGTGTTTTTCATAGTCTTAAATTTTAAAGTAGAATAGCATTAAAATGAAAAAGATAAAGGAGATGGGAAAAATCCAACGCGATGCCCTGTCTATTTTGGCAGAAAATTGATGTCTGCCGACTTGCGCCTGCGCCTGATAACTGGTAATCAGTGATTCCAGGAAAGCGAGAAAAACCAGAAAGTCCGCACCAACCGTATATTTGTCAAGTGTTGTCATGTACGAAAGCGGGGGTACCAGCTGTGATACACTAAATTGAAAGGCTACCAGGGTAAGGATGGCAGTGACCGACACGGTGAGCTGGGCGGCAATCTCTTCGGGTCTGATCCAAAAGACGCCCCATGACATAAGAACAATCAGGCCGATGGGTACCAATACTTTCCAAATATAGTAGGTAGAGTTACGTTTGATCTCAAAATTATAGGCCAAACCCCGGATATCCGGACCCGGACCCCTTAGCTTGATTTCTTCTACCCCTGTAAAATTGGTACGCCAGGTGGGTGGATCAATGAAATCTTCATGCAGGCCCATATAATGGGTGTCTGCTCGAATCCGGAAGGTTTGCCCCAGTACATTAAAAAAAACCAGCTTCCAGTCCTGATGATCAAAGGGAAAATTTGTGAAGTCAAAAGAATGGCGTAGCGTTCCGATAATTTTCCGGTGAAAGGATGCAATCCCGTGCCCATCAACCGGTATCTTCTTCTCAAAAGATGAGTTTAATTCTGTCAGGTATTGCATTTCTATCCAGGGTACTACCTCCTCCGAATACGCGATCTCGGTATTTCTTAAGCTATCAATCAGCCAATTCAGCGTGAAGAAAAACTCAATAGTGATGGTCTCGTCTTCGTCATTGACGTCAATTATATCGAGAATAGTGAGCCCAATTGTTAGCTCAGACGAATCGGTGATCTCGTGGTTTTTTTGCAGGCAAAAAGCCTGGAAGTGCGTGACAAAAGAAAATATTAAAAGATAATAAAATCTTTTCATGGCATGATCGCGGTTACAGAAAATCAGAGTTTACCTGTTGATTATTTTATCGTCCAAATATATTGAATCGATAGTATTTGGCACGATTATTCAGCAGCTGTTATAAAAAAACAATCATCAATTTATCTTCCTAAGTGACGCATCAGTTTTTGTGAGCTTATGCCGATCGTGCATTCTAAATATGATTGTGCCTGGTTTTTCTATTTCTTTGTCTCCAGGAGGGTGTTGAAATACCCATCTTGCGCTGACACTAAAACAATATTATGAGCCGTTCTCGTCGTTTTTGACTTCGTTGATCATCAGTCAGGTGCCACCGGGTATCTTCCTTCGTCTCGCCTCGTTAAAAAACAACGATTGACGACTTGAGCATCAAAATGAGTATTTCAACACCCTCCCTGGGCTGCGAGCGCTATTCATCATATCCTTTAGATACCAGACGTTTCGAAATCCACCAATAATTACCACTGGGATCGATCACGCCGGATTGCCGGTCTTGATAGTTCATATCTGCCGGTTTAAATTCCTCCCTGGCTCCAAATTTGATCGCCCTATTATGCATTTCATCAACATCATCTACAAAGAGATAGAACGCCGTCCTCATATTAAGAAAGGCCCCTCTGCCTTGACTGATCATGAAACATGATTCACCGATTTTCATGATAACATTGGCAATCTCTCCATTACGTGGGTTGATGGAACGGTTTATTTCCTCTGCATAAAAAGCATTTTTTAAAAATTCTATTAGTTCGATTGGATTTTCGACGAATAAATAGCTGTTGACGGTACCAAATCCTTCCGGTCGATAGGTGTCAAATATTTTATTCATTTTCTAGTTAATTAAATTGAAATATTAGTCTGTCTTTCTCCAAACCAGTAGTATTTGATGTGGATTGGATAGTATGAGTCTGTTCGCTTCAATTTTGTACGATACGGCACTACTTAGTGCTTTGAGAAAGGTCTGTTCATTTGTAGGGTCAGGTAAGCACATCATTTTTGTAGTAATCATCTCTGTGAATCGGAGTTTGTCTTTTTCATAAAAGATATTACCATTCATCCGGTTACAACCGGTTGTACCCGTAAAGGAGTTTGACCTGGTATTTATTTCCATCGATGGTACGCTTTTTCCGAATTCTTGTTTATCAACCGGCTTTCCGTGCATTTCTTCCAAAATCCAAATATCATGCAAACGATAGTCTGTTTGATAACTTCCACATCCCTCTAAATTGCTATAGTCTGAATTGATTCCTTTTTTATATCTCAGGCTTACAGAGTAGGATGAGACCTTTCCTGACATCTCCTCCGTACATGGCTTTTGTTTGATTTCAATGGTCATAGTTGCTAATTCTGTTTGCAACACATAACGTTTTACATTAGTGTCCTGAGCATAAATCGGAGTCACATGCGGAGTCATGATTGAATCATTTAATAACTTTAATTTGATCATCTCATTAGAGATGGAAAGCCTCCAGAATGGCTCGGTGCCTGTGGCGGTAAAATATATCTCGCTGTCATTGGAATGATTCATGGAAAGCTTAACGGTATCCTTAGTAGAATTTTGAGCTACCGGTAATTCGTTTTCATTTCTTTTTTCGGGCCCGCAAGAA
>JAGQWV010000293.1 GCA_020437045.1 Saprospiraceae bacterium
CCATCTTGCGCCGACATGCCAAAAATAATGTCTCATATAAAAAAGGATAAGCCGTTCTCGTCGTTTTTGACTTCGTTGATCCTCAGTCAGTTACCACCCGGTATCTTCCTTCGTCTCGCCTTGTCAAAAAACAACGATTGACGGCTTCAGCATCAAACTGAGTATTTCAACAGTCTCCTAGGGACAGGATCTACACAAAGGCAAATCATAATGTACCTTACCAGATAAGAAATTAATGACACACATGTCATATGTCATACTCCTCTCTGTTCCCATCCATGGCAAAATTACGACATTACCCATCAATCTGGGGTAAATTTGCTACTGGCTTTACAAAATTTCCGACCAAGCCTCATGTCATACCAATAAACAAGTTTGCCCTAAAATCATTTATTAAGGGTAATACCGAATACATTAAAATGGCCGAATTTTGGAAAAACTTTATATAAAGAATATGGTGTGTCCGAGATGCATTCGGTCGGTCGAACATATTTTAGGAAATATGAACATCGAACCTACGGATATACAGCTCGGCAAACTGATCTTATCCCGAAATTTAACAGGGGAGGAAAAATCGCATCTGTCCAAACAGCTGGAGCAGGCTGGTTTCTCACTCCTTGATGACCGTTCCAGCCAGTTGGTAAATGAAATCAAGTCTATCATTATTGATGAAATCCATCATGCGACCGAACCATCGACTCGAAATTTATCAGACATTCTATCGGAAAAACTGCACTATGAATATTCCCATTTGAGCAGATTATTTTCCTCTGTAGAAGGACGTACTATTGAGAAATTTGTCATTGCCCAGAAAGTTGAAAAAGTCAAGGAACTTCTGTTTTACAATCAGCTGAATCTGGAAGAAATCTCCTATCGGTTGCATTATAGTAGTGCTGCTCACCTTTCATCACAGTTTAAAAAAGTAACCGGAATGTCACCTTCGCAATTTAAAAAGCAGCATATCCAAAATCGAAAATCACTGGCTGAAATATAATTTGGCAGGAATTTTGGGAGTTAAATAAATTAGAATAAAAAGGCATGTATAGGCTAAAGCTGTTGAAAATGACAAAGTTATATAAGTTTAGCAGCAGAATTGTACAAGTAAGAATGAGAAAAGCAATGTATATTTGCCTAGTCAACAATTAAAGGTAGTCTTTGTGAAAACCAATCTGTATCGTTTAATTTCCGTTTCGCTAGCCACCCTGGTGCTGCTAACGTCCCTGGATTATACGGTAGATATGCACTTTTGCCAGGGCGACCTAAAATCTTACAGCATATTTGGTAAAGCCAAAATGTGCTACATGGGTGATACCGCCAAACAAAGTTGCGTTCACAAAGATCGCACACACCAGAAGACACTCCGTAAAAAATCATGCTGTAGCAGTAAAACATTTCATGCCAAACTTGTTCAAAACCAGGTAACATCTAATCAGGCTGGTATTTTTAAGACTATCATAAGTCCTATGGCAGTGCTTCCGCTACAGGCGGTAGTCGACCTTCCCCTGCTAAGATCAAACCTCAATCATTGGACCTATAGACCGCCTCCGCTTTTACTGGACATATTCAGTCTGCTGCAGGTCTTCCGTTTATAGCATTCTCTATTTTGTATTACATCCATTGGCTTTGACATTAATTGTCATCAAGCTTTTGCATGTATTTGTAATCGATCTGAACAAAAGGGATCAGATTAATAGCGAAATAAGATGCTGTATAAAAAATGTTAAATAGTATCATCCGGTTTTTTCTGGAAAACAAGTTTGTAACGATTCTCCTTCTGGCCCTATTCATAGGTTGGGGGATATCAACGTCACCTTTCGGGTGGAAAACCTTTCTTCCATCCGATCCGGTTCCTGTTGATGCCATACCGGACCTTGGTGAGAACCAGCAAATTGTCTTTGTCGAATGGATGGGACGATCACCCCAGGATGTGGAGGATCAGATCACTTATCCTCTTACTACTTACCTGTTGGGCATTCCGGGAGTGAAGTCTATACGGAGCAATTCGATGTTTGGATTTTCCAGTATCTATATCATATTTGATGAGGAGGTTGAGTTTTACTGGTCGCGAAGTCGCATCCTGGAAAAGCTAAATTCTTTGCCGGATGGCTTGCTACCACCGGGAATCAGTCCAGCACTCGGGCCAGATGCCACTGCCCTGGGTCAGGTATTCTGGTACACGCTCGAGGGAAGAGATTCTACTGGCAATGTAACGGGGGGATGGGATTTATTCGAGATTCGATCGACCCAGGATTTCTTTGTCAAATATGCCTTAAATTCAGTGGAGGGGGTGTCAGAAGTAGCTTCTATCGGAGGCCAGGTCAAAGAGTATCAGGTAGATGTAAACCCAGATGCCCTCAAAGCCTACAGGATTGCGCTTCCAGATGTGATCATGGCCGTAAAAAAATCAAATCGGGATGCCGGAGCCCAAACCATCGAGATCAACCAGGCCGAATATCTTGTACGAGGTCTGGGTTATATCAAGAGCATTGAAGATCTGGAATTAGCGGTCGTCTCCGTCCACGATAATGTCCCGGTTCGCATTAAAGATATAGGGGTGGTTACTCTGGGTCCGTCTACCCGAAGAGGTCTGTTAGATAAGGAAGGAGCCGAAGTAGCCGGTGGAGTTGTAGTAGCCAGATATGGCTCAAATCCTTTGGCCGTTATCAATGCCCTAAAGGAAAAAATCAAAGAAATTGGACCGGGACTTCCTAAAAAAGTACTGGCCGATGGACGAGTTAGCCAACTTACCATCGTCCCCTTCTATGATCGCACTCAATTGATATATGAGACCTTAGGCACCCTGGAAAGGGCCCTCACTCATGAAATCATTATCAGCATAATCGTGGTCATTGTTTTGGTGCTAAATCTTCGGGCATCACTCTTGATCTCCGGTCTCCTTCCTGTCGCCGTATTGATGACTTTCATCATCATGCGTTATGCCGGTGTGGATGCCAACATTGTAGCATTATCTGGCATAGCGATAGCCATTGGAGTCATGGTAGACGTTGGAATTGTATTCGTAGAGAACATCATCAGGCATCTCGAAATGTCTGAAAATAAAGGAGTTAGCGGACACAGACTCCGGGAGGTGATTTATAAAGCTACCGCAGAGGTTTCCTCTGCAATCACCACAGCATTGGCCACGACAATCGTGAGCTTCCTGCCGGTTTTTGCCATGGAATCGGCCGAGGGCAAATTATTTAAACCTCTGGCCTTTACCAAAACGTTTGCCCTGGGTGCTTCCTTCGTCCTCGGCATTGCCGTTCTGCCGGCGCTGGCACATCTGATTCTCTCCCTTAATTTCGACAGGAAAAGAGTGAAGATCCTCTGGAATACGATCCTTGTTAGCGCAGGCATACTATTTACTATTTACCTGGGTACCTGGCTACCGGCATGTCTCATATTAGTGGGTTTGAATAATCTGTTGGAAAACCGATGGCCGGATCGATGGGAGAAAGCTCCCAATCTTATCAATATTGCTCTGGTGCTGTTCATTGCTACCTATTTTCTCACTGAGGAATGGGTACCCCTCGGGCATCACAATACATTTCTAACTAACTACCTATTCGTCCTTTTTTTGCTGGGAATCATCCTGGGGATACTAATGGCCATCGTCCACTTCTATGAACCGGTATTAAAGTGGTGTCTGGCCAACAAAGGAAAATTCCTTATGATCCCGTTATTTACCATCCTATTTGGTTTAGTCATCTGGTTGGGTTGGAACCGAACTTTTGGTTTTCTGGCCAAAGGATTTGATTCACTTGGCATGAATGTGCGGACCAGTCATTTATGGAGTGCTGCTGCACATAAATTTCCCGGAATGGGCAAGGAATTCATGCCTTCGTTGGATGAAGGAAGCTTCCTGCTGATGCCCACTTCCATGCCGCACTCCGGTGTGGCTGAAAACCGTCGCATCGTGGCACAGTTAGATATGTTGCTGGCCAGTATTCCCGAGGTGGATTTGGCCGTCGGAAAGGCAGGAAGGGCCGAGACGGCACTGGATCCAGCCCCGATCTCCATGTTTGAAAATATCATTAACTATAAGCCAGAATTTCTGATCAATGAACGTGGCAAACGAGAAACTTTTAAAACAGATCAAGAAGGTCGCTTCCTTTTGCTTTCGGGTGATACGCTCACTAACGAAGAAGCGTTGTTGCAGCGAATACCGGCAACACAGTTGATTCAAGATCCGGATGGACAATATTTCCGTAATTGGAGATCTCAGATACATACTCCCAACGACATCTGGGAAGAAATCGTACAAGCGACAAAAGTACCGGGAGTGACCTCAGCTCCAAAACTCCAACCCATCGAGACCCGCCTGGTCATGCTTCAAACAGGCATGCGTGCTCCTATGGGTATGAAAGTTTATGGGCCGGATTTAAAGACGATCGAGGACTTTGGGTTGCAACTGGAATCGATTCTGAAAGAAGTGCCTTCGGTAAAATCGGAAGCAGTCTTTGCTGACCGGATTGTAGGCAAACCCTATCTACAGCTCAATATAGACCGGAAGGCATCCGCCCGTTACGGATTAAACATCGAAGATATTCAACAATTCATCGAGACCGCCATTGGAGGCATGGCCATCACCACCACTGTCGAGGGCAGAGAGCGGTATCCGGTGAGAGTCCGGTATCCGAGAGAGTTGCGTGACAATCCTGAACATATTCGCGAAATGCTGGTCCCTACTCCGGTTGGTGCCCAGGTACCCTTGGGCGAACTAGTCAAAATCGAATATGTGCGGGGTCCTCAAATGATCAAAAGTGAGGACACCTTCCTGACCGGTTATGTCTTGTTTGACAAAAAAGAAGGTTTTGCCGAGGTCGATGTGGTAGAAGAATCGCAACGATTTATTCAACAGCAGATTAATGAAGGAGAACTGACCGTTCCTGCTGGGGTTAGCTATCGCTTTTCCGGTAGCTATGAAAATCAACTGCGGGCCATGAAGCGACTTTCGATTGTCATTCCCGTAAGTCTGGTCGTCATTTTTTTACTTCTTTTTCTGCAGTTTAAAACAGTGATTGCCTCGTCTATTCACTTTTCAGGAGTTTTTGTCGCCTTTGCCGGAGGTTTTATCATGTTATGGCTATATGGTCAGGAATGGTTTCTCAATTTTTCGGTGGCCGATGTAAACCTACGGGAGCTTTTTCAATTACATCCTATTAATCTAAGCGTAGCCGTATGGGTAGGATTTATTGCTTTGTTTGGAATAGCCACCGATGATGGAGTGATCATGGGCACGTACATTCATCAGGTATTTGAAGAACGAAAACCCAATACGGTGCAGGAGGTCCGGGAAGCAGTATTGGTGGCTGGAAAGAAAAGAGTAAGGCCCGCGATGATGACCGCAGCAGTAGCCATTATTGCTCTTTTACCGGTCTTGACCTCTACCGGCAAAGGTGCAGACATCATGGTGCCCATGGCTATACCAACTTTTGGCGGAATGACCATTCAATTGATGACCATGTTTGTTGTGCCGGTGCTACAGGCATTCTGGAGGGAGACGGTAGTCAAACGGCAGCAAAAAAGAAACTTTAATCAATCACTACCAAAGCAATAATTATGAAAAGCATCGGAATCATTGTTCTAAATCTCATGGTGGTGTGCCTTTATGGCCAGTCTTTGTCGGAATATGTAGATATCGCTCTTGCGAATAATCCAGCCATCCGGGCCCGGCAAATGGAGGCTGAGGTCACCAGGCAGAAAATAGATCAGGTGACCGCCTTACCGGATCCCCAGGTGAATATCTCTGCTTTTATGAATCCAATGATGCTACCAATGGGTAATCAGGTAGGAAGTGTATCGGCGATGCAGATGTTTCCCTGGTTTGGAAGTTTGGATGCCCGATCGCAGGAAATACAATCTCAGATCGGAGTAGATGAAAAAATGATAGATGTCAGCAGAAATGAATTAAGCTACCGGATTAAAGTTGCCTGGATCCCTTTGCAGGAAATTGAAGAAAAAATCAAAATCAAGAAAGAAAATCTCAGAATTCTGCAAAATGATCACGATCTGGCCTCAGCAAAATTTCAATTTGGCAAAGGTCCTATGGTCAATGTGGTGCGGGCGGATATCATGATCGATGAATTAAAAACGGATATAACATTATTAGAACAAAAAAGAAAACCACTAGTGGCGGTATTTAATCACCTATTAAACCGCCCGGAAGAAACTCCCATACAGATTGATGGTCAACTGGCAGAGCCGAATGAATACGAAGTGTCAGACAGCAATCGCAATATTTCCGATAATCCAAATCTGTTGGTATATGATGAAAAAATGAGATTATCAGATGCCCAGGCAAACAGTGCCGAATTTATGCGAAAGCCGATGATCGGAGCCGGACTACAATATATGTTGCAGGTACAAAGAAAAAATAATGACATCAATTTGTTACCCAACACCGGGAAGGATATGATCATGCCTATGTTTAGTCTGACTATTCCGATCTGGAAAAAGAAATACGATGCGGCTGTACAGGAACGTGAGGTTATGAAAACGGTGTACTTGAGCGAAAAAGAAGCACTGGAAAATGATTTGGCCTCCGTGTTGGCTATGACTGTTTATGAAATAGATGAAGCTTCACAAAAATGGGAATTGATCGAAAATCAAAAAATCAAAGTTCGACAGGCCATTGATCTTCTGGAAGCAGCGTACCAAAACGATGGAAATGATTTTGAAGAAATGCTACGACTTCAGCAAAAACTATTTAATTATCAACTGGAAGAGGTCAGCATAAAAAAAGATCTGCACATTGCTTTAGCAAAAAGAGAATATTTAATCGGAAAAAAATAGTGTTAAAACTATTTATGCATTCTATAATTATTAAGACATGAAAAAGTCGACAAATAATTTTTCCCTAATTGGACGTTCAATCCTGATCCTTGGCATTGGTTTTATCATTGGTTGGTTGGTTAGACCGGTAGAAGAATCCGAGTCAAAAATTCCCGAAGTTTCGCACATGCATACTGACCATGAGTCTACCACCTGGACTTGCTCGATGCATCCGCAAATCAGACAAGGTGAACCCGGAAAATGCCCTATTTGCGGCATGGATCTGATTCCATTAGATCAAGAAATAGAAGAAAACCCAAGAGTAATAAGAATGTCCTCAACCGCTATGGCACTCGCCAACATCCAGACGGAAGAAGTGAATTATGGAACCAGTACAAAGGAAATAAGTTTAAATGGTAAGATTCAGCCAGATGAACGCCTGATGTATTCGCAGGTAAGCCACATTGGAGGACGGGTAGAAAGCCTATCGATAAATTTTACGGGCGAACGTATTCAGAAAGGACAAAAGATCGCCGAAATTTATTCCCCGGAGCTCGTTACGGCCCAGGAAGAATTATTTATCGCTGAAAAGCTAAAAGATATTCAACCTGGTTTATTTAATGCCGCGAAGGAAAAACTTAAGAATTGGAAATTAAATGACCAGCAAATTGAAGAAATAATTGCCTCCGGTAAGACGACCGAAAGGTTTCCCATACTCGCCGATGTTAGTGGAATTGTTTTGGAAAAAAAGGTAAATCTCGGAGACTATATTTCGAGAGGAACTCCCCTTTACGAAATCGTTGACCTCACCAAAGTATGGGTTTTATTTGATATTTATGAAAACGATATGAGCTGGGTAAAAGTAGGTAACAGGGTCACTTTTACGGTTGCTTCCTTACCGGGCGAATCATTTCGAGGTCGTATCAGCTTTATTGATCCCATCATCGATCCGGTCACCAGAGTAGCAACCGCAAGGTTGGAAATAAGCAATTCAGCCGCTAAATTAAAACCGGAAATGTTTGTAAGTGGTATCCTAAGCGCAACCACAGGAAATAAGAACACTAAAAACCTGCTTATCCCAAAATCAGCCGTCATGTGGACGGGACCAAGGTCAATAGTGTATGAGAAAAGAGAAGATGATCGTGGGATCGTATTCGAAATGAAAGAGATTGAACTGGGACCTCTGGTTGGAGATAATTACATTCTAAAAGAAGGTCTGGAAGCTGGTACGGAGATAGCAACTCACGGTACTTTTTCGATTGATGCAGCCGCCCAATTGTCGGGAAAGCCCAGCATGATGAGTCCCCTGGGTAATATGGTTAAAAAAGATAATCACCTCCACGTGGCCATGGACAGCCTGCCATCTATTAGCTTAAATACTGATGCCCAGGAAGCGCTAAAAAAACTGTTTGACAAATACTTTGTTCTCAAGAATGCGCTCGTATCAGACAATTTTTCCACGGTGCAAACTGTCGCCAAAGAATTGCTGGATGATTTACAGAACATCAAAATGGACCTTTTCCAGGATGATGCTCATCATCATTTTATGAATCATTCTCAGCCGGCCATACAAGCTTTACAAGAAATCCAAAAAGCAAAAGATATAGGGCAATCCCGGCAAGCTTTCTATCCGTTATCCATACAATTTATTGCAATTGCTAAAATATTTGATCCCTTTTCCGAAACGATATACGTACAGCATTGTCCGATGGCGAACCATAATACCGGTGCCGATTGGCTCAGCGAAAATGAACAAATTGAAAATCCCTATTTCGGAAGTCAAATGCTCAAGTGTGGATCAGTCACCGAAGAAATAAAATAGTTGTTGATTTTATTCAGTTTATAAAAAGGCATTAAGAAATATTAACCATATAATTTTTTAACTCAATTTTATTAAAATCATGAAAGTCATTAAAAGTTTTGCAATCCTCGCACTCACAGCACTAGCCATAACGCTTTGGTCTTGTGGTGGAAATAGTCATGATCACAGCCATGAAGGACATGAACATGGTGCCACCATGGAGGCTGCCCATGGTGAAGGCAAAGAATATACGTCCGCCTATGTATGCCCCATGCATTGTGAAGGAAGCGGAAGTGATCAGGCCGGCACTTGCCCTAAGTGTGGCATGGATTACGTAGCCCAGTCAGAGCATGTAAAAGACGGGCATAAGCATTGATCAGATTTTGCAGTGACGGATTAATCCAGATGTGATCACTGGATCTGATGCTTTTGGATATATCCGTAGATAGAAGCAAGGACCTCAGGTCAAACCTCTGAGGTTAAGCCCTTACCTAATTGAGACAGACAGGAGTATTGATTTTCAATGCTCCTGTTTCATATCTATACTGGTCTCCGAAACCTCTCTTGTGCCTATTGATAGCTTTACCAATCAAACCGTTCCAGATGCCAGAATTATGCAAGAAAAATCAATAATTCTGCAAAATAGAAGGTCAAACAATACCCGATCTTTGTAGTATTAAGTAATAAATAACTCCTCAAAAAATGATGACTCATACATATAAAGTGGAAGGAATGAGTTGCCAGGGATGTAAAAACCTGGTAGATAGAGCCCTGCGCAAATTGGATGATGTAGCCGAGGTAGAAGTCGATCTGCAAAAGGGTGAAGCAACTATTACCATGGAAAAACATGTCGATACCCCTCAACTGCAAAAAGCGATCGATGATGAGGGCGGACATTATCGGATTTTTGTTCCTGGTGATCCTGCCCAACATGAGTCACATCGACCCCATACGACTCACAAATCAGAAAAGCCGATACCGAAAGGTGCGTCTACTGGTCAATACTATTGTCCGATGCATTGTGAAGGAGAAAAGACCTATGATAAACCCGGAGACTGCCCTGTTTGCGGCATGGATCTGGTTGAAGAGCATCGAATAAGTACCAGCCAAGCCACCTACACTTGTCCTATGCATCCGGATATTGTGAGAGATCAGCCCGGTAACTGTCCTATTTGCGGCATGGATCTGGTACCGGTGCAACCTGAAGCGGAAGCTGAAAATAAAACGCTCAAAAAACTCACCAGAAAACTGTGGATTGCCACGGCTTTCACCCTTCCGATCTTCCTGATTGCGATGTCCGATATGTGGGTAAATAATCCTTTGCATGCCTGGATGAGTAATAAGTATTGGATTTGGGTTCAATTTCTACTTTCTATACCGGTCGTTTTTTATGCCACCTGGATGTTTTTTCAACGGGCTTACAGTTCCATAATCAGGAGAAATCTGAACATGTTTACCCTGATAGGAATCGGAGCTGGTGTAGCCTGGATATTCAGTGTATTTGGGATGCTATTTCCGCAAATATTTCCACCTCAATTTAAGATGGAAGACGGAACCGTCCATGTGTATTTTGAGGCGGCAACGGTAATATTGACCCTGGTATTATTAGGGCAGGTCCTGGAAGCCAGAGCCCATGACCGGACCAGTGGCGCCATCAAAGAACTTTTAAAACTAGCACCCAATAAAGCGACCAGAATCAGAGATGGTAAAGAAGAAATTGTAGCCATTGAACATGTTGAAAAAAATGATCTCTTACGCATAAAACCAGGAGAAAAAATACCGGTAGATGGCATCATCGAAGAAGGAGAGTCAACTATTGATGAATCGATGATCACCGGTGAGCCGGTACCAGTATCCAAAAATATCGGGGATAAGGTAAGTGCCGGAACAATCAATGGCAAACAAACCTTTGTTTTGAAAGCGAAAAAAGTAGGATCCGAAACATTACTGGCCCAGATTATTCAGATGGTCAATGATGCCAGTCGCAGTCAAGCACCCATTCAAAAAATCGCCGACCGGATATCCGCCTATTTTGTTCCGATAGTGATCAGTATTTCGATAATTACCTTTTTAATCTGGGCCCTGTTTGGACCGGATCCAGCTTTGGTCTTTGCTTTCATCAATGCTATTGCCGTGCTCATTATAGCCTGTCCTTGTGCTCTGGGTCTGGCTACTCCCATGTCGATCATGGTCGGTGTCGGTAAAGGTGCACATTCAGGGGTCTTAATTAAAAATGCAGAGGCACTCGAAAAATTAAATTCAACCGATACCCTTATCATCGACAAGACCGGCACCATTACCAAAGGTCAACCAAAAGTGGAAGAGATGGTAGTCCTTTCAGATGATTTTACCAAGGATCAAATCATCCAAATAATGGTTTCCGCCAATCAACACAGTGAGCATCCATTGGCCGAGGCTATCATCGAATTCGGCAAAAGTATACAAATCGAACCCATTTCTGCCGCCAATTTTCACTCCGTGACCGGCAAGGGGGTGATCGCGAAAGTAGATGGAAAGATGATCGCTCTGGGCAACCGAAGACTCATTAATGATATTGGTGCCAATCTGACGAATGAGCAGCTCGCAGCGATCTCCGATTTTCAACAGAAAGGTAAAACGGT
Organism: Saprospiraceae bacterium; assembly: GCA_020437045.1. Classification (GTDB taxonomy): domain Bacteria; phylum Bacteroidota; class Bacteroidia; order Chitinophagales; family Saprospiraceae; genus JABDMH01. The sequence goes on from JAGQWV010000293.1 coordinate 11,197, forward strand.
ATCGATATTGTCAATTGATAAAAAGAGTGCCGGATTTGTGGTAATCGGTGATCCGATCAAGGAGACAAGCAAAGAAGCAATCAAAAGATTGCAGGACGACGGTCTGCAAGTGATTATGCTGACTGGCGATAATAAACAAACTGCTAAAGCGGTGGCAGATGAATTGTCCATTGACTATAAAGCCGAAATGTTGCCTGAACATAAAATGAGAGAAGTTGAACGGCTGCAAAACGAAGGTAAGAAAGTCATATTTGCCGGTGATGGAATCAATGATGCTCCGGCACTAGCAAAGAGTGATGTAGGTATCGCTATGGGAACGGGGACCGACGTGGCCATTGAAAGTGCCGGTATTACCCTGGTAAAAGGCGACTTGCAGGGCATTGTCAAAGCACGCCATCTTAGTCATAAAGTGATGCAAAATATCCGCCAAAATCTGTTTTTTGCGCTGATTTACAACACCATTGGCGTCCCTATTGCTGCCGGTGTATTATTTCCCTTTTTTGGCATCCTGCTTTCACCTATGATTGCCGCCCTGGCCATGAGTTTTAGTTCGGTATCGGTGATTACCAATGCGCTAAGATTAAGAACGATTGATATCTAGCGGACTTTCCTCAATGAACTTTATCTTGATAAATCGATACTTTAAATAAATGAAAAAACTCTTATTAATAGTTACGAACATCGATGAGTATGCGAGTGGCCGGCTGAAGACAGGGTTATGGTTGAGTGAGCTCACTCATATTTATCATGCTGCAAGAGCGAAAGGTTGGGATGTTACCATCGCCAGCCCAAAGGGTGGAGTGGTACCATTGGATCCGGAGAGTCTTAAACCTCTAATGCTGGATAAAATCTCTAAAAATTATTATGCGGATCCCGCATTTATGATTGAATTAAATCATTCAAAAAGTTTGGATGTCATTGAAAATGATACATTCGATTGCATATATCTCGCAGGTGGACATGCCACTATGTACGACTTTCCTGATAATGCCAGACTGCAATCGATCGTCAAAAAACAATATGAGAAGGGAAAGATAGTCGCTGCTATCTGTCACGGCGTAGGTGGACTGCTGAATGTAAAACTTTCCGATGGTCAATATTTGATAAAAAATAAATTTATGACAGGGTTTGATTGGTTTGAAGAGACCTTAGCAAGAAGAAAAAGAGAAGTTCCTTTTAATCTGGAAGCAGCCATTAAGGAGCGTGGAGCCGATCTATCAAAAGCCTGTATACCCATGACTTCCAACGTCGTGATAGATGGTCATTTGATTACAGGACAAAATCCATTTAGCTCTAAAGAAATGGCAAAAGTAGTCATCAATGAACTGATGAAAAGGGAATGATATACCTCATATGCACCACTTTAGTACAACAAATGCATCTTTAGAATAAAAACTTCAGAATATCATGTAAATCACTGATCTAAATCCATATTATGCCTACCTCGATCCTGTCTATAACCTTCACCATTAGTTGTTTGTTACTTTTACATTATACATATGGGCAGAAATCTCAAGTGCCTACACTGGAAGATCCATCCTTTGAAAATTATTTTCTCAATCCGGATCATATCCCGGTTCTGCAGGGAAAGATCCTAAATGCCACTCCTGAAGACTTACCACATTTGAAAATCACTGCGCATGTGGTCCGGGTCGGACCAAAAACACAAAAGGCCTTTCCCATCCAGATAGAGGATGACTTTACTTTTCGTCTGAAGTTAGAATATTCGTTTCCTTACCAGGAGATATGGTTCAGTCTGCAAGACTATTATTACGCTGAACTAATGCTCCAGGATTCATTGATGATCACCATGGATCTGCATAAACTCAAAAAAAATCAACAAAAATATGTGAATGAAGGTGTCGAATTTTCCGGTCCGGATGCACCATTGACTTTATATTTAAACCGATACAACATCTTTCAAAAGGAAGATAAAAACAAGGCAATGAACCCGGCTGAAAAAGCAGTAATTGATATGAGTTTATCCCTGGATAAAAAGTTAGAGATCGTAGAGAAAAGCAATTTAGACCTCATGGGTATTGAAAATAAATTCATCAATAAAAACCCATCGCCATACTCTATATTTCTAACCAATGAACGCCTTTCTGATTACTACGGACTGAAATTTATTGCCTATTCTACTGCGGGTAACCATGTTCTTCCGGAGGCATCCTTGCAACATAAACCAATGGC
>JAGQWV010000294.1 GCA_020437045.1 Saprospiraceae bacterium
TACCCATCTTGCGCCGACATGCCAATAATAATGACTCATATAAAAAAGGATAAGCCGTTCTCGTCGTTTTTGACTTCGTTGATCCTCAGTCAGTTACCACCCGGTATCTTCCTTCGTCTCGCCTCGTCAAAAAACAACGATTTACGGCTTCAGCATCAACCTGAGTATTTCAACGGTCTCCTGGCCAATTGATCATTCATCACTTCCAAAAAAATTGGCGATATCGATTCAATCCCATACTTATTCTGAAATCCTATTTCGAAGTTTTCCAACCAAGATCGCATCTTAACATTCTAGTAAAATAATAAAAATGACTACCTATTTTGTCTGAATCAGAATTCGTGAATTTCAAAATCAACAGAATTAAAAATTGATTGAATAAGTAAAAAAAGCCCATCGATCTTTTATCCTCAAGTTACTACGCAAACCGGCGGTATGTCCACCGACAAGCTCAGAGATTCAATGCTCTCACTACTCGCAAATATTGATTTTTTGACCATGCAAATTCCCTAACTAAACGGCATATCAAAAAATTCGTCATTCATATAATCCCGATTAGTTCCCTTTACCTTTATCTAATTCCACCTCCACTCCGGGACCGATCTCTTCAGCAGTATCTTTTTTATCGCGTTTAAAGATATCACTGAACGAGTCATAACTTTTCGAAAATCGAAATCCTAAACCCAGTTTATTGCGACTTCCTTGCAAGGAAGGAAAGCGCTTATAAAATAAGCTCAACTTCAAACGCTTATCATCAGTAACGTAAAAATCCAATTTCACATCCGTACCGATAAAAGCAGACCCCTGTAAGACATTACCCTCAATCACTGAGGCCCCGGGACTAAAGGCCAGTCGGTCATCAAAAAAGCGAATATTGGGAGCTAATGCAAATTCAGATCCGGTTTTTACACCCGTTTGCTGCCCCTGAATAAAATCTTCTGAACGATAGTAATTGTAATCAAAGTAAAAATCGACGCCGGGAATATAATCTACTTCTTCTACACCTTGCGTGATATAGGCAGCTACGTAATTACTAAGTTGTGAGGTAATAAATTCACTGAGTGTATTTACGGTAGTAGCGGTTAGATCCAGATTGATGGTAGAAGGTAAAAAGGAATTAAAAAATAATAGGCCGTATACCTGCCGGTTTAATTCACTGACATCTTCCTTGAGGATCCGCATCTTACTTTCTGTATAATTGCGAATGGCCGGATCAATTTCCGGAAACCGTATATCAAAATCAATTTGGGGCTGACTGAGAATGCCCCGTAACAATAAAATCAGATCCACCTGGGTACTGATATCGGCAATTTCAGCATCGGTACTATTTACCCTCCCCTCGAGATATTCGGCAATCAAATTTCGTGGCGGCACTTTCAAGCCGGTATACCGGGCCTGAATATTAAGGTCAGCATTCAATGGGTCGCCACTCCAGGTAATCAATCCCCCCCGGTCAATCACAAAAGGTTTATTGATAAAATCTAATAAAGTATATAAATACTGCCCCTGATCAATGACATACCTCCCGGTCATCTGGAGGTTTCCCGCACGCTCCTTCGTGAGCACCAGGTTACCATTACCGGTTCCTTTAATAATATCACCCGAAAATTCATCGAAAATAATCTGCATTTCCGCCTCGGGAGTGATATTTAATTGCATATCCAAATTAATACCCGTCAAATTGACTCTTCCCAATTGCTCGGCACTGCTATCCTGGTCAAAAAGATAGGTGATAAATGCATCTCCATCTGTACTAAAATCATCTTCAATGGGAATAAAAAGGCGGCTTCCTGCTCCCGTCGTCGCCCGGATGCGCATCTCTGCTTGTTGAAAATTTCCTCCAAACTGAACAGTGCCCGCTCCGACACCCTGACCATAATAAATATTATTATCTTCTTTGGTAGTATTTAAGAATTGAAAATAACTGGAAGCAATGGTTGCATCCATGCCAAATTTCTTAAAATGATTATGCACCAATCCACCGGTTATCTCGGCTGTATTACCCAGCTCATCAATAAGAATGGCCCCACTTAAATCGAAAATTTCCGAATTAAGCGATGCAGACTGATGATCCATCCTGTAGGTAGTCCCCAGGTAGTCTATTTTAGTACTACCATTTAATACCACATCTCCTAAAATCGATGGTCGATCATCTTCTTCGAAAAACCGGAAATATCCATTGATCGTTCCGGTGGTGTTACTCACCGAATGACCGATAAAGTACTCCCCTATCTTAAGAGGATATTCTTTTAACTGGCATTGAAAATCATACGTCAGGCTCTTCTTGCTGGTGCCCTTGACAGGAAAATAAAAAGGACCGAATGCAGTAAACTCCTTTGTTCCATCGGATATCTTGAGATTAAATTTGCCATCCGTATCTAAGTCAGGCATCGTGGCCAACACTTCCAACGTGCCATAAGTATCATCATTCACTGCAAAAGAATCAATAGAAAAATCAAACAACATCGGACTCTTTTCAAAGATATCTTCCACCCGGATTAATGCATAGGCATCACCATCGAATGACAATTTTTTATTTAATATCAAATTATCCAGGAAGGAAATATCTACTTTCTCCACTTCTAAATTAAGACTGTTGTCTCCCGGACTGGTGACCCGGATGAAACTTTCATTAGCAAGAAAAACCATATTCTCCGTCTTGATAAAGTGCTCACCCAGCTGAATATAATTGTGCGGCACTACCTGCCATGGTTCATCCAGCAAATTAAAAGAACTGTTGGCCATGTCGATTTGAAACAAAGTATCATTTAAGAAGAGTAGTCCTTTCAGATCTATATCCGAAACAATATTGGCAAATGATTTAGCAGTTAATGAAAAATCAAGACTATCACTGGTGAGCGACCCATGAAATAAAACGGGGTACAATTCCTTTTTTCCCAACCAGATCTTCTCCGAATAAATATCCCATTCGCTTTTCGAATTTTCACCCACCAGATCTAAAGCAATGTCATGAAACTCATTATTCTTAAACTCCAGAAATGGTGCATGAAGATCCATCCGGTATTTAAAATTGAAAGCCGTATCGTTTTTAAAGGCTCCATTGAGCACGACATGCTTAAAGTCAGCTAACGATGCATCAAACAACTTCTGAATTCCTTTGGAATCTTCCATCACACCGTTAAAATAAAAATCGTGCGTTGCATAGAGACTATCAGGAATCAGATTATCCAACTTGAGTTTGCGTGCTAACTGAGGGTGTTTTTTCTGGATCAATTTTTTAATAGATGCCGGCAGATGCTTGAGGTCAAAGTCACCAATCAGATGAAAATCAAAAATATCCGAAACCACCCTTAGATTTTTAGTTACACCATCATTAAGTTTCGAGATAATTTGCAAGCTATCCATCTGATGGACGACCGTATCATCTACGACCCTAAGATTGTAAGCCTTGACTTTTCCATCAAGATTAAAAAGATCGTGGTAGGTAAAATCAAAGTCAATATCACCCGATCCCTCCAGCTTTTTCCGGGAGAGATTTAGTGCCTGAAAATTGACATATTCTACACTGGCCGTAAAATCAAATTTTGGCAGCGAATCAGTAATGTCGACATGCCCATTAAAATCCAGCGTGACATTGGGGTCACTAATGTAAAATTGTCCCTCAAAAAATTGCTTATTTAATTGTCCCTGCATTACCGCATTCTGATAATGATATCCTTTAAAGGGAAAATCCTCAACCCGGGCGTAAACATCGGCGGTGACTTCATCAAGACTAAGTCCTTTCCCATCTTTCACTTCCGCAGAAAGCGAAGTAATGCCATACAAATCTGAATCAGACCAGCGCGCTAAATCAAAATTAATCAACTCCAACTTGCCCTGATAAGCGGCTTCTTTAAATC
>JAGQWV010000295.1 GCA_020437045.1 Saprospiraceae bacterium
GTATTAGAACTTCGTAATGAGGGCTGAAAGTCCGATAAAATAGGGAGTTATGGAAGGATCGGCATAGCACCGCTATGATGATTCTGAAAACTCCAGTGAAACGCCTATTTGAAGGCATTTTAGTCCGTAATAGATTTTTCTAATGAATAATGCGGGTTAAACATATAATTCTCCCAAGACCTCGATAACTACGTGGGTATTCTACTTCTTTACCGCGTTGCGACCAAATTTAACCTTACAAGCTAAATGTACCGGCTAATTAGGGGGCTCATACGTATGATTGGTGCTTATCAGTATAGATAGTGACTTGGATCATTCGATATGACCGGGATTTGTTTGATTTTGAATGCAGCCAATTTCATTTATACATGTGATCTCTTAAATCCCAGCATATTATGAACATCAAAATAGCCGATCTCATGGCTAAGCAGGTGATTACCTCTCAGCCACATCATACCATTGACCATGTGCGAAAGATCATGCAGCGTAATCACATCAGTGCCGTCCCGATTGTCAATCCCGATAATGAACCTCTGGGGATTGTTACTTCCAGCGATCTTGGTAAAGGGTTGAAAGGAAACACTCCAGTTAGTTCGATATTACAGCCACATGTTTACCAGGTACCTGCTTATAACGATATCTCCGTAGCCGCCAAAGTGATGATCAAGAATCATATCCATCATTTGGTTGTCACCCACGAGGGATCGATCGTAGGCATTATAAGTTCATTTGATCTTCTACATTTGATTGATAAGCACCGGTTTACCATGAATAATCCACCTGAGGAAGGTCGAAAGTCTAAAAGAAATTTAAAGTAGGTGCTACCTACAACAACCTTTTAGTCCAGCATTTTTTCAATATTATCGGACAGCCTTCTTAAGTACCGACTTTTGAGATAGTAGTCAGTAATGACTTTCCAGTCATCATCGGCAAGTTGAGAAATCTCCGCACGGAGCATCGTGGATATCGCTGCCAGTGCCTGATCTTCCATCTCCTTAATCTGGTTACGCAAATGATCTCGACGCTCTCGGGAAGGTTCCATCTCCAGTTCCATAACACTTTCGTTGATGTCCATCATCTCCATCAGAAAATCCTGGGGCACTTTATTTTCTCCTTCCGTTTTCAACTTGCCAAAGAGGTCAAGAATATACTTGAGACGGCTATCGAAACTGGCTAGTGTCTTAAATGCCTGATTATTAAGGGTCGATTTCTCTAACACAGCTTCCTGTTCGGTTGCCGTAGCCAGCGTGTGAAAATCAGGATGATAGGAGCGGCTCAGCTCGTAGTATTTCTGCTTGAGATCAGACTCGTCCAACAGAAAGGCAACCGGGATCGCATAAAACTCGAAATAATTCACCTACTTCGAATTTAACCAACGAAGCACATCGAGTCCATTGGCAAAAAGCACCAGACCAATGACCAGGGCAAAACCCACGATGGTCGCATATTCCATAAATTTATCACTGACTTTTTTACCCGTGATTACTTCGTAGATCAAAAACATGACATGACCTCCATCAAGGGCCGGGATTGGAAGCAGATTCATAAAACCCAGGATCAGTGATAAAACTGCCGTTACGTGCCAGAAGATCTCCCAGCTCCATACTTTGGGAAAAAGATTACTAATCGTACCGAAACCTCCAAGACTCTCTGTGGCTTTGATTTTGCCTCTAAACATTTTGCCAAAGGCTTTAACTTGAGCAGCGAGAAAATCATAACCCTTGACAAAACCAGCCGGAATAGCTTGAGCAACCGTATAATCTTGTCGTTCTGTTTCATACAAATCAAGGTAGTTTTTAGCTTCAAATCCGATGATTCCATTTTCATCAGATTTAAGTCTTACTTCCTGTTCTTGCCCATTACGGATGAAGCGCAGGGAGAGTTGGCTTCCTTTATTTTCTAAAGCCACCTTCCTGAACTGATCATAATAGGGAGTTTGGATATCGTTGATGGCAATGATCTGATCATCAGATTTTAAACCTGCTTTTTCTGCAGCGGTATTTTTTCCTACTTCTTTGATAATTGTTGGTGTACGTGGTACAAACAAGACTGCATCCTTGTAGGCATAGCTGGACAATTTGTTCACAAAAGATTCGTCAACAGGTACACTTACTATGTTTCCATCCCGCTCTACCTTGATGCTTTTTGCATCATTGATGACGATTTCTTTTTTAAAGGTACCGATGTCATACCGGTCGAAAGGATGGTTGCCGACTTCGAGGATTTTGTCACCATTTTGTAGACCCATTTCCATAGCTACCGAATCTACATAGTAACCATTGGGAATGTTGCTCGTTGGCAAATATTCAGAACCCCAGATGAAGAGGACCATCCCAAATAAGAGAAAACCCAAAATGAAATTTACGGTCACTCCTCCCAGCATAATAATAAGTCGTTGCCAGGCTGGTTTGGATCGAAACTCCCAGGGCTGAGGAGGCCCTTTCATCTGCTCCTTATCCATACTCTCATCGATCATCCCGGAGATCTTCACATAACCTCCAAGGGGAAGCCACCCAATACCGTATTCGGTCTCTCCAATCTTCTTTTTAAATAGCGAAATCCATGGGTCAAAGAACAGGTAAAATTTCTCAACCCTGGTCTTAAACCATTTTGCTGGTAAGAAATGTCCTAGTTCGTGTAAGATGATCAATATAGATAGACTCAACACGAACTGGGCAATCATAATCGCATAACCCATAGCTGCTTTTTAGATTAAACACCTCAACAACGTATGGTTGAGAAATAAAGTTTTAGATAATCGGGTGCAAATGTACATTTAATAGATTAAAAGACAGACAACCACGACAGATAGTCGCAGTTGTCCGGAAGATTGACTCTTCTGCTATAGAAGTTTTTTAGCCGCTTTGGCTCTTAGGAGGCCTTGAAATACCCATCTTGCGCCGACATGCCAAAAATCATGTCTCATATGAAAAAGGATAAGCCCTTCTCGTCGTTTTTGACTTCGTTGATCCTCAGTCATTTACCACCCGGTATCTTACATCGTCTTGCCTCTTCAAAAAACAACGATTTACGGCTTAGCATCAACCTGAGTATTTCAACGGTCTCCCAGGCTTTCCTATGGGTAACGGTCTGGTCATCTATTCAAATATGTAAAAACCGGACACTTCTAAGCATACAAAACTATTGGCTGGTCGGAGCGGGCTTTCTATCGATTTACTAATTTTACCCTATGCATTATTTCTATTCAACTCAGATCATCGGAGATCAAATCATTTTGACAGATCAGGAATGGCAACATCTGGCAAAAAGCTTGCGGATGCAGTTGGGAGATGAATTGTGGGTATTGGATGGTAAGGGTACCCGGTATCGATGCAAATTGGATCAGATATCGAAACGGGAGGCACGAGCAGACATCGAGGAACAATGGTCGGAACCAATCCCGGCAGGACGTTTGCACCTGGCTATTGCCCCTACCAAAAATATGGGCAGAATCGAATGGTTGCTCGAAAAGGCCACGGAAATGGGTTTATGGAAAATGAGCTTCATTGTCACTAACCGGACCGAACGAAATCGGATAAATTTCGAACGATTAGAAAAAATTGCAATTAGTGCCTTGAAACAGTCAGGTAATCTCTTCCTTCCCCGGATTCAGGATGTACAGAAGTTTTCCTGTTTTGTGGAAGATCAGGCCGAATCAACACAAAAGTTTATTGCCCATTGTCAGAGCGATGATTTGCCCTACATTGGCGATTTGGTGCCATCGGGAGTCGATGTTACCATCTTGATTGGCCCGGAGGGAGATTTTACGGTCGAAGAAGTAGAACTGAGTAAACGTAGGGGATATAAAGAAATTTCGCTAGGTGGACGCCGGTTGCGAACCGAAACGGCAGGAATTTTCGTTACTTCAATGATTGGAATTTTAAATCGATACTGATGAAGAAAGTACTGTGGCTATTATTGGCGATCTGTTTTGTGCAGGCCACTCCGGAGAAGGCTGGCAAGGAAATGGCAGAATTAAAACTGGCATTACTTAAATATAATGGTGGTGGTGACTGGTATGCTAATCCCACCTCACTCCCTAATCTCAGTCGATTTTGCAATTTGCATCTTGGCATGGCGCTTAATCCGGATTATGCTACAGTCGATGTGGGAAGTTTCGATCTATTCAATTACCCATTTGTACATATGACCGGTCACGGCAATGTC
>JAGQWV010000296.1 GCA_020437045.1 Saprospiraceae bacterium
ACATTCAATGTGGGAACGGCCATACAGGCTGTCATCGACTATACCTTGCAACAGCCGGAAAACAGTGATGTGCGATCGGTCAATGCCGTGGTTGGAGAAACCAATGATGGCCGTTTGAATGATATACGCGGGATGCATGTCAAGTCATCAGATGTGTGGCATGCTATTAGAGACGCCCAGGCTGGTAAGGTAGAGGAAGGGTCGGTAGGAGCGGGTACCGGCACCATTGCTTTTGGTTACAAAGGCGGAATAGGTACCGCATCCCGAAAGCTTCCGGAGGATTTGGGTGGATACACCGTTGGTGTACTTGTACAAGCTAATTTTGGTGGCGTCCTCAACGTTGCAGGAGCTCCCGTGGGAGTGTGGCTGGACAACTATCCGTATCGCCAACAAATTGAAAATGCCGATGGATCCTGCATGATGGTCGTAGCGACCGATGCTCCACTCGACAGCAGAAATCTCAAGCGATTGGCCAAAAGGGCTATGCTGGGATTGGCACGCACCGGTGGATATGCCAGTAATGGCAGTGGTGATTATGTGATCGCTTTTAGTAACTATAAAGAAAATCGGGAATCTTACCTCAACAACAGCCCAACGCAAGTCAAAATTAATTTAGTCAACGATGCTGTTTCTCCGCTTTTTCTCGCTGTTGTGGAGAGCACCGAAGAGGCTATTTTAAATGCCCTGTTTGCCAGTAAACTACCCCAGGGTTTTGAGAACAAAGGTATTTCAGCGTTTCCTGTTGATGAGGTAATTAAACTCATGAAGTCCAAAGGAAACTTGGACCGGAAATAATTTTAAGATTATGGAGAATGAACAAATGATTCGTCAAAAAATCAGAGTGCTTTTTGAATATCGGCAAATTCCCTGGCTTTTAGAACAAAGTCAAATTTCCGATAAAGCAGAATTCCTGAATGCGCTGGTCGAACTGCAAATCGCGATCTATAATCTGGATCATCAATTGGAAACAAAATGGGACATTCAATTACCGGACCTCAAATCGTACTGGGTCGAAATCTACCGTCAATTGGAAAATATGGGGCTTAGTCCAAACCAGCAACGAACCTGGACCGGAGAAATAGTGCGTTATCAAAACCGGGAGCTGGATCTGCGTTTGGGTAAATCACCACTTCGCTATGATATGGATGATTTATATGCATTTAAATCATGTGATGTTCGATTGATGCGACGGCTCATCTATTGTCTAGATCTCTTCCTAAATGAAAAACTTAAGTTTTCAGAATGGACGGAATTTGATTTAATTACCGAGGTAAATGATGATGTGGAAGATATCTATGAAGACCTGAGTTCTTTAAATGGTAACCGGTTTCTATTTTCATTGCATGAGCTGGGGATGGAAGAAACCAGAAATCTATATGAGCAATTTATCAACAAACATTTCGATGCGGCAACACAAAGATTGACCAATTCGAATAGTGTCTTCCGTGCATTCATGATGGATTGGTTGAGTGCGATCGTCAGTCAGACTTTGTCCATGCTGGATGATCGATTAAGGGCTATCGATATCGACCATATCAACGGAGCCACAATCATCCGGTATTACGAGCAGGCGAAGGTAGCCACGACTTAAGGTCTTTATGCTGGGAGTTACCAACTTTTAGCTGTACTTTTCGTTTTAGCCTAGGAGACCGTTGAAATACTCAGGTTGATGCTGCAGCCGTCAATCGTTGTTTTTTGACGAGGCGAGACGAAGGAGGTTACCCGTCGGTAACTGACTGAGGATCAACGAAGTCAGGCGCAAGGAGAACGACTGGGTATTTCAATAATC
>JAGQWV010000297.1 GCA_020437045.1 Saprospiraceae bacterium
CCCTCATTACGAAGTTCTAATACATAATGCCGTGTACAAGGAAAATTTATAAGCAGGAAAAATGGCGTAACACCATTATCCAATAGGAATTTTCTCAATGGTACGCGAGGTTTTGATCACCGCAGAATAGTGATGCTTCCTTTACATTTACCACCATTGCAACCTGGATTTTCGAGGATATAAAAATAAACACCATTATCCAGTAATAGACCTTGCTGATCACTACCATCCCAATTTGTAATTTGATCTTCATCGAGCGTAGAAAATTCTTGTTTCCCCCAGCGATTGAAAACCGTCAAATGAAAAGTACCATCAATTTGGAGCGTAGGTGGCGGCAGAATTGGATTATTTAAATCGATTAAAAAATTGACATCGTCTAAGGCAATTTCGTTATTCTGACATTGAGGATCTTCGGGATTTCGCGCACAAAGACATTCGATATCTTCAGGTGGGCAAGGCTCCGACCGGGTAAGGGCTTGTAAAAAGCCCAGGCCTATATACTGACTACCATCGCTGGAGACCACCACTGGTTCGCCAATGGCAAGGTGAATATTTACCGCGCCATCACTCTGAAAATCACCTCCATTAGAAATTAAAAAAGGTATATGCTCTTGCGCCTGGATGTGTAATGACAGGCTAAGACCGGTCAATAGCAAAAGAAATAGTCGGTTCATTCTTTATTTAATTTCCAGATTTATGTTGCTCTAATTTCTCTACCCTCTGAAGTAATTGTTCGATTACTTGCTGTTGCTTATCAATGATTTCCTGTTGCTCCTGAATCGCTTTAATGGCAACAACCGATAGTCCGGAATAATTAACCCCAAGATATCCTTCATCAAGATCATTGACCAGCTCCGGAAATTGTTCTTTGACATTTTGAGCAGTGAATCCGATCTCCGGTTTCTTTTGCTCATCAAATATATAATTGTAGCTCAATGCTTTTAAAGATAGTACTCCGGCAAGCACATTGGTCAAACTGGAAAAATTTTCTTTTACCCGCTGGTCAGACAGTGCCGAATACATACCATTGTTGTAGGAGAACTCGCCAATTTTTCCAAAATTATTTCCCGATTGGTAATACAGGCCGAGATCAGGTGCACTACCAGGACCGGGACTAATCCACCAGGAATTGTTCGTCTTTTCATTGTATAATCCGATGCCACCCCGATCCTGTTCTGACGCATTTCCTACAAAGCCCAATCGTACATTATAATTACCGTTAGGTCCCAGTAACTCCAGGTATCCAAAATCCCCATCTGGATCATTCCAACCACTGTCATTAGCTGATCGCATGACCCCCACCTTTCTATTATCTTTATCATACACTGCCACTTCACCACCCGAACTACCTCCTGCCAACAACACACGATTATTATTCCCACTCCTGACCGTCATATCCCCAACAATTCTGGTATCACCCACGACGTGTAATTTATCAGAAGGATTATTTGTACCAATACCGACATCTCCATCATTATAGTAAATATCCTGCCCTGTGGTTTGCCACGGACTGGTTTCACCCCCTCCTCCAGTGGGTAAGGTGATGGATGCATCACCATCAGCTTGGGCAACAATCTCCAGGACATTTCCATTAAGACGCAGGCTCTGCAATTCATTGGTTGGATCGGCATCTGCATCGGTGCCACCGGTAGGAATGGCGATAGAATTACCCTCGGTAATACTCAGCATTCCGTTATTAGAACTCAGTGTCTGTAATTCATTGGTAGGATCAGCGTCGGCATCCTCTACTTCATCGACAACCTCTCCGCCATCACTCAAAACGATCATATTTCCTTCTTTACTCAAAGTCTGCAATTCATTGGTAGGGTCTGCATCCGCATCGGTCCCTCCACCGGGTATAGTTACTTCATTACCATTGGAGATGCTCAATTTTCCATCGACAAAACTCAGGGTTTGTAGTTCATTGGTAGGGTCGGCATCGGCATCGGTATTTCCGGTCGGAATACTTATTTCGTTTCCACCAGAAATGATCAGTTTGCCATCCTCAAAAGAAAGCGTCTGCAACTCATTAGTGGGGTCGGCATCATCATCTTCCACTTGATCATTGAGTGCCCGGTCAGCTACCATGGCATAGGGCACCGATAGTAAAGGTGTAGACAATGGTATACCGTTAACTGTCACTTCCAAAAAGCCAGTGCCGTTAATCAAAAGATCAGCAAGATCGTCAGCGGTAACTTCGACCCGAAATACACCGGCCGAAGATGTCGTAACGAATGGATCATGCTGAAGGGCGGTTCCGTCCAACAATACCGAAATTTCCACGTCTTGTTCTGCCAGTGGGTTACCATCCACATCTTGAGCTAATCCTTGAATCATAAATGATTGCGGCACCTGAGCCAGCAGCAAACCGGGAGACAAGAATAGGCAGATTAGAAATCCGAAAATGAGATGAGTTACTTTCATTGTATATTTAATTAGGGCTAATTATCAATTAGAAAAAGCGATTAAAATTCCATAACGATTACCGATCAGACTATAGGGACCGACATCCGTTTCCAGAGAAAAACCTATGCGAATCAGTTGGCTTTTACCCTCAAACAACCGGCTGATCACTCCTGCCTGGAAGACCAATTGCTTCAGACCTGCTGCCGATTGCATATTAGCTTTAAGTCCTACACCCAGCCATCCCCCCATATTATTCTCATGGTTAGGATTATATTTTTCCACATTTAACAATGTTCCAAGATCGATGCCGGCCAGACTAAAAGTTGCAAAACCGGTGGCATCCAGATATAGATCTTCATTATTGAGATTTTGCCGTAGGCCACTCAGTAATACATACTCCTGGTATTTAAGATCGGAAACACCATTGTTTTCTGCCAGTGAAATTCCGGTAATGCGTGTAGACAGCCCCGCATACCACAAATTCTCAACGTATTCATCATATCCTCCATTTGTGAGAATAAATCCGGTATTTAATCCAAAGGTCGTCTGATCCAGTCCTTCCGGTGGAACAGCATTGGGGTATAAATCACTGAAGATGTCATCGTATTTGGCCCGAAAGAAATCAAGCGACGGTTGAAATCCTATAATTAATCTTAGTGGCCGGTAACCGTTATCCAGGAACTTGATACTGTAAGCATAGGAAAGGTTTACTTCATTTCGTTTGAATGCCGCAATTTTATCGAATTTAAAACCAAATCCAAGGGAAGAGTTACTATTGGCCAGGTGATTATCGAAATAAAAGAGTCCGGACTCCGGATTACCCTCGAAACCAGACCAATCACGGGCTCTCTCAAACCCGACATGCATCTGATCCCACCTTCCAATATAAGCCGCATTTAAATCAGCAAATGCTCCACCGGAAAAAACTCTTTGTTCTGAAGGATAAAAAGATTCCTGGCCACTTGCCGGGATGCAGGCAAAGGTGACCAGGAAAACAACTACTGTCAGTATGAAAAAAGTTCTCATTTGGCCTTTCGCGTTATAAAGGGTTTCCCCTATAATATACCCAAAACTAAGAGGATCTGCAGGATTATAGTTCACCCGAATGGGTGATATTTAAAGATTGCCGAATTCTCCACCAACAATCAACTTATTGTCAGAAAAAGACGCCTAGCTAAGATCAAAATCCTTATCTTTCAATTCTTTAAGCCTGCTAGTAGACTTTCACATTTGAAGCGTATTGATACTTCTGATCCATGCGAACAATCCTTAGGTATCGAATAATCGTCACAAAAAGTTTGTGCCCGGTACTTTATTAAATCTGTTCTGAAGGTTTCTCAACACTCTATTTTTGCGAAGGTCTGGTAGTCAATTATAAATATTATCCTTGATTCTCAATCCTCATTCATGACTAAAGAGTAATAATATGTCGTTGTTCCACAAAAGTTTAGGCTTTAAATCTATCTATTTGCTAATACTCTGTTTTCCAGCCTGTTCTACAAATGGACAAAATGGGGTTGGGGCAAAAGCACCTAAGGATGCTGAGGTGCTATTCGACGGAAGCCGGGCCATGCTCGATAGTAAATGGACCTATTGGGAGGGCCCCCGTCTGGCGGCCACCCTTCCAATAAAATGGGAAATTGTCGAAGATCCGGTCGATAATGGCACCACGGTCAGCACGAATGATCCAGCCGGGGCCGGAGGTAAATATGGGGCTGCAGACATTGTGACCAAAGAAAAATATCGGGACTATCGTCTTCATGTCGAATTTCTCATCACCGCGCCGGGTGGCAATAGCGGTGTTTATATGCAAAACCGCTATGAGATTCAGGTTCTGGATGGTGATACCACCAGTCACGGAATGGCAGCTGTCATTAACGAAACCAATTCACCATATCATCTTTATAAAGGTGTTGGTAAATGGAATGCTTACGACATCACTTTCAAAGCTGCCCGTTTTGATGCCATGGGTAAGCTATCGGAAAAAGCCATGCTGACTATGTACTTTAATGGTGAAAAAGTATACACCAATCAGACCATTAATCAGGTTTGGGGCGGTCCCAATTCCGGTATTGATGGTGGTAATGATGGTGGAAAAGGAATTACTGATACACCCGGAGGTATTAAGCTGCAAGCAGAAGGACACGATGTTCGTTATCGGAATATTTGGATTATTCCCCTTGACCTGGATGGGAAAGACACCAATTTTTAAATCCTACCCTGGTTGCCTGTAAATCTTTGCTAATTACGCTCTACTATCCCATAGCCGATTGCTTCTTGGGGATTATGTATTAGGATTTTGTCATGGCCGTTCCGACATCAATCGTCGGGGAGAGGGAGAAGAGCAACCGGCTCACCGTATAAGACTTTGACAGGCGGGTAAAGACGGGTTCTCCATCGGTTTTTGAGGATGAAGGAGCGATTTGTGACCCAGGCACAATGAAGGGTACCATATTTACAGCTATGCTGTCTCGCAATATAAAGCCTAATGCATATCCCCGGTTAAAGTGGCAACTAGGTGACTAATAGCACATAAAGAGGCTTATAATACAATAGACTTGTCTTAACAAACTTTATTTACGGTAACGTTACCATTATTTACCAGGTTGACACCTTTTGGGATGAATTAGGACAGTTTCAAATGACCCCAATCGCCAATTAATTTGTAATTTAAGTGGCGTTATCAAAAAATGACAACACATATAAAAAATCAAAAAATGGATAGAAGAGAGATATTAAGACACCTTAGTGCCATCCCGATTGTCAGTGCATTGCCAGCGGAGGCTTTGCTGCAGAAAATGAAAGGTAAGGACGGTAGCATCAACAGTGCCGTTGATGCAGGTGAAAATATATATGACACGATCGGTGTCGAGACCATCATCAACTGTCGGGGTACTTTCACCATTTTGGGTGGATCCGTGGAAAGACCAGAGGTAAGCAAAGCTATGGAGGCAGCAACCGGTTACTTTGTACAATATGACGAATTAGCTTACGGTATCGGTCGTCGTCTTTCTGAAATCACCAAGTGCGAATGGGGAATGGTATCTGCAGGTTGTGCTGCAGGACTGAAGCATTTTACGGCTGCCTGTGTCACCGGAGGAAACCCGGAAAAATTAATTCGTATCCCAGATCTCTCTGGTTTTGAAAAAACGGAAGTCATCATACCCCGGCATTCGCGTAATGTCTATGATCATGCCATTCGAAATATCGGAGTAAAAGTAATTAGCGTCGAAACACCCGAAGAATTGGCTTCGGCTATCAGTGAACGTACCGCCTTGATTTATATCGTAACCGGTCCTTCCAATGACAAAGGACAACCTTTATCACTGGAAGCAATCGCTGAAATTGCCAAACCGAAAGGAGTGCCAATTTTGGCAGACGCTGCAGCCGAAAACCTTACCATCCCACCCGTGCACCTGGCCAGAGGAGCAACTGTGGTAGCCTATAGTGGAGGTAAAGCTATTTGTGGCCCACAGTGTGCGGGATTACTTTTTGGTGATAAGAAAATCTTAATGGCTGCCTGGCAGGCAAGTGCCCCTCATCATGGTCCCGGTCGTGACAATAAAGTAGGAAAGGAAGAAATGCTGGGCATGCTGGCAGCCGTGGAAGCATGGACAAAACGCGATCACGATGCGGAGTGGAAACAATGGCTTGCCTGGCTTGATATCATTGATAAGAAATTGACTTCGGTAAGCGGAGTATCATCCGAAGTCAATTTCTTATCAATGAT